>NZ_SJXI01000075.1:0-18917 GCF_004337455.1 Parafrankia sp. BMG5.11
GGCGGGGCGGGATAGGCAGCCGTCGGTGGGACCGCTCCGTCTTCGCCGGGACGAACATCAGCGAGCCGTCGACCCGTTGCAGGGTCTGGCGAACGTGGAGCGTCGCGCTGTCCAGGTCGACATCGGCCCAGCGCAGGCCGAGGATCTCCCCACGGCGTAGCCCGAGCATCAGGCCACACGCGAACACCGCTTCGAGCCGCTCACCGCGGAGCACCTCGACGAGCCGGCGCGCCTCTTCCGGGCGCAGTGCCCGGACCTCACGATGCGGGGTGGGTGGCGCCTTGACCGCCTTCGCCACGTTGCGCGCCACCAGGTCCAGCCGCTCAGCCTCCGCCAGGGCGTTGCGGATCAGGCTGTGCACGTGGCGGACGCTGCCCGCCGACAACCCCGACTTCTTCGCCGAGGCAACGAGCCGCCGGACGTCCAGCGGAGTCAGATTGTCGAGCTGGACACGGCCGATCACCGGCACGATGTGCGTGTTGATCAGCCAGCGGTACGCCCGGAGCGTCGACGCCCGCGTGCCGTCGCCCTCCTTGATGTCGAGCCACTCCCCCAGCCAGACCGCGACCGTCCGGCGCTCAGCCGTGACGTTGACGCCGAGTTCGGCCGCGCGCTGGACCTTGTTGAGCTTCTCGCGACATTCCTTCTCGGTCTTGCCGTAGACCGTCTTGCGGGAACGCTTTCCGTCCACCCAGCCGAGATCGGCCCGGCCGACCCACAGGCCGTCACTCGCACGCTGGAACAGGGCGCCTTCGCCCTGGGAGCGCCGCCGCTTCCGCCGGTCGTTCCCGGCACCGTCCCCCGCGGCCATCACTCGCCGTCCAGCGGGTTGCCGTCGGGCCACGCGATGTTGTCGCACCAGGCGCAGCCGTACCGGCTGTCGCCCATGTCGCAGGCGAACTTGGTCTCTCCCTCGGGCTGCGGGTACTCCCGGCCCTGACCGGCGCGGGCCCGGCCGAGGTGCTCGCGCAGCGCCTGCGGCAGGCTCATGGTTGGGGGGTTGTCGTTGTCCGTGGGCATGGCGAACACGGCTCCTTGCCGAAGAACGGGTCAGGTGCACGCGGGCCGCGGGTGGCGTCGCCCGGTGCGGTTGGGTTTCCGTTCTCTGGCGCTGGGATGGTCTGCCGGGGCGCCGGCCGCGTCCAAGGCGCTACGCGTGGCTTCGCCATCGGCCTTCGGCCGACCCTGGACACGTCCGACACCCCGACAGCTTCAAGCGCCACCAGAGAACGGAAGAAAAATGGGGGTAGAGCAGGCAGAACAGCCGCTACAGGCGGGGAACGCTCGCCACCGCCGGACCCGCCGAGGGGTCCCAGCCGTCCAGGACCGTTGCCGAAAGACCGGGCACCCGACGGAAGACCAGGACCGCGTCAACGTCGCCGAAGTGCTCGGTGAAGAAGGCGTCCACGGGCAGCCCCGCAAGGATCGCCATCAGGTCGCCGACGTCCGCACCGGGACGGACGAGCAGCTCATAGCCGGTGTCGGTCGCGCGCACTGAGACGAGCGGGTTCTCACCGTTGCCGGGGGTGCGCCACGCGCCGAAGCTGCCGGACGGGAAAATGGGCATAGGGTCTCGCTCCTGTCATGAGCAGGGTGGGATCTCAGGTCCCGGTTTGGGTGTTGGCGCACCCGCCGGGACCGCCTATATCGACTGGACGACCGTCCAGCGACGCCAACGGTACATGGCGTCTGGACGGTCGTCCAGTAGTCTGCGGTCATGGGACAACCGCTCATGGGTGCGGCGGAGATCGCGCAGCGGCTAGGGGTGGGCCGGACCCGGGTGAACCAGCTCCTGAAGGAGGACCCGACCTTCCCGAAGCCGCATGCCACGCTCGCCGCAGGCCACATCTGGCAGACCGACGACGTCGAAGCCTGGATTGCCGAACATCGGCCCGACCTTCCGCCACCGGCCAAGCGGTAGCCCGTCTCATGCCGCCGCACCGTGGCCGACGTCGAGGCCGCGCAGCCGGTTCACGTAGGCGTCGAGCGCAGCGCGCGGAATGCGCCGGGACCGGCCGACGTGCACAGACTCGATGACGCCCGCGGCGAGCAGTTCGTACACGGTGCTCCGACTGAGCGCGAGGATCTCAGCGGCTTCGGCCGGTGTCACGAGAAGCTTGGTCATCCTTGCCTTCCAGGCGATCGAGACGACAGCTCAGGCAGCGTCGGCCACCGCCGGTGGGCCGGTTCCCGGAGGTCTGCCGGCCGTGGCGGCGCGGGCCGCGTCGAGCTGTGCGCGCCAGGCATGCCGTTGCGCGACCGCCTGCAACAACAGGTGCTCGCGACGAGGGGCCGCCGGGTCACCGGGCCGGAGCAGCGTCCACACCGTCCGTGCCGGGTCGGTGCCGGGGGCCGCCGGGCCGGTCGCCACCTGGCCGAGGGCTTCGAGCTGCTCCCGGATGAACGCGACCCGGTCGTGCTTGTGGTCGGTCAGGGTCTTGCCGGACCAGCGGCGCGAGACGAGCACCCGCCGGCCGCCGAACCCGAGGGTCTCCCGCCGGTGGGCCTTGCCCCGGCACCGGCCTGGGACGAGGCCCGGCTTCGGGTTACGTGGCTGGACGCCGTAGCGCAGCCAGTTCGCGCAGGTAGGCGAGCACGGTTCGTGGCGCAGCGCGTCCGCGAGCCGATCGACGTGCCGCCGCTGAGCGTCGGTGGTGACCGCGTGGCAGGCGTCGAGACTCTTCGTCAGGTATTTGGTCAGGTAGCCGATCATCCGGCCGGTGTTCGCGTTGTTGGCGATGACGCCGTCCGCGCGGAGCTGTGGCCCGAAGCGGACGACGTGGGCCGGTTCGTCATCGTCGCCGATCGCGTCCACCGCCTCATCCCAGGTCGGGAGCGGCCGGGACGTGTCCGGGTCGAGGTAGCCGGCCGCGGTGTCGTCCCAGACCGGGAGGCACGTGTCGTCATAGACCGGCCGCTCACAGGATGGCCACCAGACCTGCTGGTACGTGGCCGCCGCCACCTGGCGCAGCAGGACCCGGGGCACGGTGCCGCGGATGGCCGCGTGCAGGTGCGGGGCGAGTCGCCGTTGCGGTTCGAGCGTGGCGAAGTACTGCACATCCCAGCCGACCGCGCGGCGCAGGTTCTGCCAGAACCGGTCGATCAGCTTCGGGAAGTGGATCGCGTCCCGCGCCGCCCGCCGGTAGTCGTACGAGCCCGGGTCGACCGGGGTTCCCTCACTCGTGACCCGTCCGTACGAGTCGCAGGTCAGGGTCAGGAACATCGACGGCCGCCAGGTGGTGCCGTCCGTCGCTTCGAAGGTCCGCCCGACTGTCCGCTTGTCCACCGGGAGCCGGGGCAGGTCGGGGGCATCCTGCCGCCGGCGGGTCGAGCGGACACGGCGAGGCCGATCCCGACTGTCCGGCGCCGCCTTCCCCCGCACGCCGAGCGCGTTGAGTTCCTCGTCCACCTGGCCGATGAGTTCGTCGATCTCTGCGACGCCGGCCGCGTCCCCGGCGCGCTCAGCGTCGAGCCGGACGGTTTCGAGATCGGCGCGGAAGCCCGCGAGGGTCTTCGCCTCCTCCGTGGGCGGGTCCGGGTCGGGAAGCGGTTCGTCGTCGAGGTGCCAGCCTGCCTTGCACTGTGCCATCCGCAGCCGCCGCGCTTTCTCCGCGCAGGTCGGGCACTTGCTCGCCAGGGTGGCGCCGCAGGGCACCGGGATGATCTCGGTTTCGCCGGTGTCGAGGTTCGTCCGGCGCATCGCCATCGGCCGCACACACACGCCGTTCTCCATGGCGACCGTTTCCACGACCTGGCGAGCAAGCGGCATCCGCATCCGCGCCGCCCGCGAACCCGGACGATCGTCACGGCCGGCGGAAACGTCAGGGTCAGCCGAGGTGAGGCCAGTCATCAAGAGGTGAGGTCCTCCCGGTCGTCGAGGTCCAGGCGCACACCGGCCGACGGACGAGCCGGGGCGGTGATGAAGAAGGCGCAGCCGCAGGCGGTTCCGGAGCCGACGTCCGCACGGCACCGGCCGCGCCGGTGGGTGATACGCAGGTGTCCGCAGGTCGCGCAGACCGGCAGAACGGGCACCGGCGCGGCCGAGTCGAGCAGATCGTCAGCTATCTCGCCAGCCGGACCGTTCACGCCACCTCACCCCACCAGGAGCCGTCGCCGGAGTTGTCGTGATCGGCCGAATCGTCGTCACGGTAGGAGTCGAGGTCCGGTGTCCAGCCGGCGCCGGCCGCGGGAGTGGGCCGATAGGACCACACGGTCCGGCTGATCTCGGTGTCGTCGACGAACGAGGCCCGAACCCGGACCGGTTCGGGTTGTCCTTCGTGGAGCACGTAGCCCACCCCGGGCAACGACACCGGGATCTCGTCCGCCCGTGCGCCCCGGTCACGGGCCCCGGAGCCGAGCACGAGATCCGCCTGTTCGGCTTCGGTCATCCGCAGCGCGACCCGGACCGGGAACAGGTCCCGGAACGGCAGCACCTCCTTACGCGGGTCCTGCACCGCCGCCAGGACCACGACCCCGGGCGCCCGCCCCTGAGAGAGCAGCAGCGGCAGCGCCGCCCCAATCCGCTTCTTCACGTCCCGATCGGTGACATAGGCCGTCAACGAGGCGATCTCATCGACCACCAGGACGATCAGCGGCTCGCCCCGAGTCGGGGTGTGGAGCCGGGTCACCCCGCGCAGCCGAGCCGTCCGGTCCTGCATCACCGACACCGCGTCGTCGAGAAGATCCGCGATCGCTTCAGTGGTGGTGGCGAACCGGGTGAACAGCGGCTCACCGAACGCGAGTTCCATCCCGCCCTTGGGGTCGCAGACCCACAGCTCGACGAGGCCGGCGCGCACAGCCGGGCCGAGACCGCGGATGACCGACCACAGCACCGAGCCCTTACCGGCACCGGTGGCCCCCGCGATGAGCAGATGGGTTCCCCGCACGGGCAGCGTCCAGGGCTTGCCGTCCTCCCGCCGGCCGACGCGAACGGCCGAGAGGTCCCCGACGAGACGGTCAGGCTCGCCGATCGCCGTGCCGTCGCCGTCCGGGTCGTGGTCGATGACCGGGTCCGACGAGTCGAGCCCGGCCGGTTCGACAGGGGTGGTCAGGGTGTCGCGGTGGTGGAAGTGCAGCCGGACGAAGCGGGACGGCTCGCCCTGCACCTGGCAGCGCCGCGCCCGGAACACGTGCCGCAGTCCTTCGGCCGCGTCCGCCCACTGTTCCGGTGTCTGCCCCGGGAGCAGTTCCACCCGCAGCACGTCCACGGCCCGGGTCGAGCGGATCGAACGGATACGCGGGAAGTACTCGTCGAAGGTCACCTGATCGCCGTTCGACGCCGGCATGCGGATCGCCAGACCCGAGTGCACCATCGCCGGCCGCCACCGCCGCCGGTACACGAAACCGAGCCGCACCCGTCCCCACACCCACCGGGCCAGCCAGCCGAACGACCGGGCGTGCAGGCGCCGCCAGACAACCGCGACCAGGGCCAGGGCGACGAGCAGCGCCACCAGGCCCAGCGCCCCGAAGCGGCGCGTGAACAGCGCCAGGCCGAGCGCGACCGGCACCGCCACCCGATGCCGCCAGCACCAGCGGACCCCGAGCACCAGCCCCTTGCCCGCCACCGCGAACAGCAGCATCCACATCGGGACCCGCATCTTGTCGGGCCGGGACGGAATGCGAGGCATTCCCCGGTCGCCGTTGATTCTGGACATGACAGATACCACCTGTTTCAGAGCGCACGAAACCAGGAGTCGAAAGAGATGGAGATGAAGGAAGGTCCGGCGGGCCCGGAACCCGTTCGCCCGAACGAAGGGTTCCGGGCCGCCTGACGTGAAGGAGAACCGCAGAGCAGCTACACGGAGCGGCTAAGCGGCGAGATGCCCCGGCAGTTCGGCCGCGTCCTGAGCGGCGAACCGGAAACGCTCGCATTCAATGAGGTAGTCGTTCACCGCGGCGAGCAGAGCGTACGCGAAGTCGACCTGATCCGAGGTCACCGCGCTACCGGCCGCCGAGACGGACAGCATCGTCCGGCCCGTGTGGACGGAGAGGATCGGTGGCTTGTCGGGGTAGGTGTGGCACCGGGCCGACCAGTCCGCGCCCACGTGTAGCCCCAGGTGCGTCGACGAGCGCAGCCCGTCCATCTCGCGCCCGCTCACGCCGCCACCCCCGGGTTGGTCCGCCGAGCCGGACCGACCGGCCGCATCACGCCCGCCCGCAGCGAGAACGCCACCCGCGGCTGCGACCCGTTGGTGTCCACGTACGGGACCACCACCAGGTGTTCGAACATCACCGGCCGGAACGGCAGCCCCGGCAGATTGTCCGGCAGGACCGGCGCCACCTCCCCGAAGATCTTCACCTTCAGTTCGGCTTTCCGGGCCATCGGGTCCGCGTCCAGGACCCGCACCGACCACACCCGCTCGCCGGTGTCCTTGTCCCGAGCCTGGACGTCCGCCGCCTTCTCCCTCACCTTGTCGAAGTCGCTCGCCGCCTCCACGCCCAGCACGAACGCACCGTGCGGGAACACGTCCTCGAACCGCACCGGAATGCGTTGCGGAACCGCCACCGTGCCACCTCCACTCGCCTTTACCCGGAACCAACCGTGCGTTCCGGCTGACGAGATACACGATCCACCGCTCAGCAAGCGCGTATCAACCGCTAACCCAGCGTTGTATGTAGCCGTGACATGGGCGCCATGCAGGCGCTCATAGGTTCATGCCAAGGTGATATGGCATGCCGGTATGGCTCCTGGCGTCGTTTTGCGGGCCGCTAATATGCGCGCATGGCTGACCGGAGAACCCCGGTGTACCGGGCCCGCGGGCCCGTGAACGGCGAGGACTGGGCCGCCGTCGCGTCAGCGCTCAACGAGCGGATGGCGCGCCGTCGCATCGGTCAGCAGGAGCTTGCCCGCATCTCGGGAGTGTCCGTGTCGACGCTGCGCGAGCTTCAGCACGGCGCCGGCCGCCGGGTGCAGAACAAGACCCTCGTCGCGATCGCCCAGGCGCTGGAGTGGCCCGACGATCACCTGATCCAGGTGCTCGTGTCAGAGCCGCCGGTCGCCGGCACGCCAGGTGAGCCCACGGGCCGGGAGATCCTCGCCGCCCTGGCCCGGGTCGAGGAGCGGCTCACCGAGATCACCTCCAGGCTCGCCGCCGTCGAGCAGGCCGTCACCAGCGCGGACAGCCGTACACCGTCCTGAGACGACGATGGGCCGGACCCCCCCGACGAGGTCCGGCCCATCGCGACTCTTCGTGCTGTCAGTCCTCCAGCACCGCAGGGCTCCACGCCCGTGGGCGCCGACGCCGCCGGATCACCTGCCGGCGCAGCGCATCAGCCATGTCCGCCTTCCCCGCGTCGTACGCCCCGCGCTCTCCTTCGGTCATCCACCGCCGGCCGTTGCCCTCCCCGACCGCCGCCGGGTCGAGTTCGAGCATGGAGCGCAGGAAGGAGCCCGGCAGTTGCCGCCGGGACAGCCGTATCCCGGACGCTTCGTAGACCAGGACCGTGTCCACGTCCCCGAAGGACTCGACGAAGCGCAGGCCGGACGGCATGTCCGCCATCGCCGCGTACAGCGCCTGCGCCGACGAGCCGGCCGGCACGACCAGCGCCCAGGCGTCCGCGCCCCACGGCAGCAGGCCCACGCCCGGTTCCCCGTCCGTCTCGCAGGAGCCGCTGGCCCACGTCATCGCGAACCCCCGGACCCGCCGCGAGGTTCCGTCCATGTCTGCTCCGTCATGTCCCATCGCACCCGTAGCGCCCCTCATCCGCTCACGTCGCCTCACGGCCTGGACGCCACCCCGCCCCGCGGAGATCCCGACTCGACGCGGAGCGGGGTGGCCTGCGAACAAGACTCGTCCGCATCCGATGCGTCACGAAACGTCAAGTTGGCAAGGCACGGTGTGCATGGAATCCGGCCGGTTCACCGCCTGCCGAGTGGCTGTCAGGCGCCATCCGAGCGCCAAAGCGTCAGATCAGCGGCGAACCACCCATACCAAGGTGGCATGGTGGCGCTAGTCTCTGCGTAGCGACCTGACCACCCGCTGACCCTGGCTGTCGGCCCGCACCCGAGGAGATGGCGGATGGCCCAGCCCGCCCCTCCCTACACCGTCTCGCCCGATCTCCTCGCCCGCGAGGAGTTCCGCGCCGCCTGCGAGACCCTGGACTTCCAGGCGATCTTCCGCCTGATGCGCAAGTACGACGGCGCCAGCCAGGACCGCGTGTCCTCCCCCGTCCGCGGCCTCACCCAAAGCCGGGTCAGCCGGGTCATGAGCGGCGAAAGCAACATCACCTCACTCGACCTGGTCGAGCGCATCGCCGACGCTCTACGCATCCCCGGCGCCTACTTCCGACTCGCGCCCCGCCCCTGGGAAGCCGAGACGACCAGAGCCGACGCGCCGTCGTCCCCTGCCCTTGCCGGCATCGGTGACCATCACCGCGCCAACGCCTACGCGACCACGACCGCCGGCGTGAGCATGCCAGCGCCCCGCGAGCCGGCCGGAGACGTCGAGGACCGCAGCCTGACCATCGACATCGAAGTTGCCGAAGACGGATGGGCAACACTGACCTACCGCCATGAGCTGTACAACGGCACGACGACGCCGTTCACCAGGCTCAACAGGGAACTGTGGTTCGAGACCACCAACGGCCCGTTGGAGATTGAGGCCCTACCTTCCCCCGACCGCAACATCATCATTCAGCGCGTCCACGACACCAAGCTCAGCGCCCGCTTCGCCTGCCAGGTCTTCCCAGCCATCCAGCCCGGAGAATCGGCGACCGTCGGCTACCGCAGTACCGGCGGACGGTTCGTCTACGACCATTACTGGCGTCAGTCGATCGTCCGCCCCACCGGGACGCTCACGATCCGGCTTCGCCACCAGGGCGTCACGTCGCTGACCCGATGCTCGGCGACCGAGGACCGGCCGGACGGGTCGGAGATCTCGGCGACCGAAGGTCTGTCCTTCGCCCGCGACGAGGCCGGAGTCGTCATCGAGCTGACCCGCCGGAACCTACGACCGAACCAGTTCGTGACGCTGCGATGGGACACCGCGCATGCGTCTACGTGACGAGATCGAACAGACGCTACGAGCATGGGACGCCTACGAGAAGGCCCGGAAGGCGTCGCCGGTCATCGACTTCGACTGCGCGCCGACCGCGGCCCAGGTGACAGCGGCCCCGAGCCGCCTCGACGTTCACAGCACACTCACCCAGCTCTACAAACGAGCCGAGCGTGACGGCGACCAGGTCTGCGCCGAGCAGCTCCGCGCCCACCTGGCCTATCTCGGCGCGTTGCTCGGCGAGCGGCCCCCACTCGACGACTACCTGACCGCCACCCAGGGATGCTCCGCGGCCGGATGGCCCGAGGAGTACGTGACCGCCGTCGGTGAACGCGCCCGCGCGGCTCTGGCCGACATCGGGGTTTCCTGGGATGCCACCACCGACCGCCAGCTACGCGACGCCGAAGGACCAGTCGAGGCCGCCGACGCACCCGAGATGATCCGCGCCGCTGCCAGCGAGGCAGACCCGGCCGTCCGCGCCCTTGCCGAAACAGATGCCCCGTACACCCTGGAGATCACGACCGTCGACGTCGACGCCTACTGGGCCTACTGGCTCGACGGCACCGGCCAGGACGTACAGCTCCGCTTCAACCTGCGCAACGCCACCTTCACCAAGGTCCGCCTACGCCAGTTCGCCCTACACGAGATCCTCGGACACGCTCTCCAGAGCGCCAGCTACACCGCCACCGCCAACCGCACCGATGTTCCGTGGCCGCGCCTGCTGTCGGTCCACGTGCCCTATCAGGTGCTGTTGGAAGGCATCGCGCAGGCCATGCCGCTGTTCGTCACCCCCGACGACACCGCCGTGACCGCCCGCGTCCGCCTGGACCACTACCTACAGCTCATCCGCGCCGACCTGCACCGCGCCATCAACGACGGTGCGCCGGTCGCAGACTGCGCAGACCATGCCCGCGCCTGCGTCCCGTTCTGGACCACGGACGCCATCGCAGACATCCTCACCGACCGCGGCAACGACCCCCAGCTACGCACCTACCTGTGGGCCTATCCCGCCGGCATCGACTGGTTCGTCAACCTTGCCGACACCGCCGACACCGCCGACACCGAAACCGTGGGGAAGGTCTTCCGTGCCGTCTACACCCAGCCCAGCACCCCGCACCAACTCACCCAACTCTGGCCGACTGGACCCCGCATCGGCGGACCCGGCACCCCTCTTCGTCTACGGAAGCCTTCTCTTCCCTGACGTCCTGCGAGCCCTCATCGACCGCGACCCCCACCGCGCCCCCGTCACCGTCGCCGGATGGCGGGTCATCGCTCTCCCAGAGCGGATCTACCCCGGACTCATCCGCGACCAGGCCGCCACCGCGAGGGGACACCTATTCGATGACCTCACCGAAGCCGAGTGGAGCACCCTCGACGCCTTCGAGGCCGACTTCTACACCGTCAGCCGCATAGACCTGGAGCACGGCAGGCACGCGTGGGCCTACGCCTGCGCCAAGCCCGCCGAGTTCCTCCCCGCCCAGCCATGGAGCCCTGACGACTTCGCCCGCGACCACCTGCTCAACTACGTGGAGCGTTGCACCGCCTGGCGTCACCGCCACGAGCAAAGCAGGTAGCCCGCACGTTGCCGAAACTCTCGTTCTTGGGATCAAGGTCAGGCCGGGCCGCGCGACGGCTGCGCGCGGCGCTGGCGCGCCGTGCTCGCCGGCGCGTCACCTGTCCACCCTGATCCGTCCTCCGTTCGACAGTAACCCAGCGTCGGCCCGCCCAAGCCATCCCCGTAGCCTTGTAGCGCGCAGGTGCTATCCAACGGGGAGCGACTCAATGCAGGTATTTCTTAGCTGGTCCGGGGGCGATATGAAAGAAGTCGCCGAGCTGCTTAACGAATGGATGCCAACCGTATTGCAGTCAGCTAAGCCGTGGGTCTCATCGCAGGACATTTCGAGCGGCTCTCGCTCCATGGGGGTACTTGCCGACGAACTTGCCCACCTCTCCGCAGGGATAATCTGCATTTCGAACGAAACACAGTCGGCACCCTGGATCAATTTCGAAGCTGGAGCCTTGAGTAAATTTCTCGATAAGGCGCTCGTGATACCTTTTCTGGTCGGCCTATCGCCCGCAAACCTGAAAGGCCCCCTTTCTCAGTTTCAGGCCGTCGACAGTTCCAGTAAGACTGATGTCGCAAGAATGCTCTCCGCCATCAATCTAGCTTCTCCCTCTCCAGTACCCGAGAACGTCCTTACGCGATCCGTCGAACGGGGGTGGAGCGAGCTCGCCGAACGACTCGACAAAATCCGACTTCAGATGTCCCGCACGAAGCCCACTGTCGAGGCACCGCTCCGGTCTACTCGCGAACTGGTAGAAGAGCTCCTGCTAATCACCCGGAAGCAGCATGCCCAGAGCTCGCAGATTGCGGCCAGTCTAGCCACCCATCGGTCCCACGCCGAAATTCTCGGGATCCTTACACCAGTCGCTGGATCCGCCAGCGCAAGCAATATCCTAGTCATATTGGGCAGGTTCTTTCCTCTCTCACTAGTCGCCTTCGTCGCCGACGGAAAACATGTCCGGATCTCCATCCCTCTGGACATCGAGATCCCTGCCCTCCTGACAAAGACCCTTGAGCCCTTCGCAACAAGTTTTTCAATCGAACTGACGACCGAGGCGGATTCCGCGACAATAGAGAGCCAGCAGTCGAGTTTGAAAGAATCGACTCCTACACCTTCTTACCGGCCTTACCAAACCCCTGCGTCCTACGATGATCCCTGGTCGCAACCTGCCGGCAGCTACTCGGACGAACCGCCATTTTAGGACGCTCGTCTACGACCCGCCGGAGATTTTCGACCGCTGGTTAAATAGAGAGCTGCCGCGCCGCTTCCGTTCCTCGGCGCTTGCGCGCCTGCGGTACGGGTCGGCTTGCCAACGAAGATCGTCGTTACCTCCGGGGCCCAGGCGATCTGACGGCCAAGTTGACAGCCGAGCCGCCAGACGTCGGTGGGCCTTCATGGACGCCGATAGGCTCGACGCCCGAGGTAACCGGACTCCCTGGACGTCCATGGAGGCACCTGGATGATCCAAATCTAACTGCGGATTTGAGGCATCAGCACCGTCTGCACCGGAGCGGAGATCGCAGCGGCCGGCAGCCAGGGTGGCAGCCAAGCCCGCGAACAACGGCGGACGGTCACGGACTCGGCGGACGAGGTCGAGCCCGTGACCGGCACCGGCGGACGTCCACGGGCATCGGCGGACGAACCACCGATGATCTCTTAATCCGCGGGTCGCTCGTGGTCCAAGACCGCCCGGCGGGCGGACTGACAGCCAAGTTGACGGTCAAGCCGATGGACGAGCACCGACCCTGACGTACACCAGCGGACGAAGCACACCAGGTCAGCGGACGCGGTAGACGTCCACGGAAGACCCATATCTAATCACAGATCAACGCCCCCTGCCCTGCCACTGGCCCGAATACACCCATGCCGCCCTTCCTTGCGTGCACGAGGCCGCGGAAGCGGTAGCGACGACCTTACACACACCGAGCACACCGTCAGACATTTCTTGCTTCTAAGCAAGGATTTGGCTGTCGCCTTGCAGTAGTCTTCGCGGAACTTGAGACAAGGCGCGATTTTTCGCATAATATATGTGGCAAACACAGGACTACTTCGAGATGGCTTCCATTTAAAGATGGCGACAGAATCGACTGGCAGACCCGGGATTGAAGCGGCAAGACGCCTAAATTTGCAGCAAATTGACTTAAAAGAATCCGGCATCCGCAAACTCCGGTCTGCTCAAAGAGTCCGGATGTTTTTCCTGCTCGGAAGCCTTGCGATCGTCGGGTTCCTGGGAGCTACAACAGCAGGGGACCTATGGCGCTCGCATAAAGCACCATTCAGCTATGCCGGATTAGTAGTTGGAGTAATCGCGGCCATACTTCTCGGACTGAAGATTATGGACGATCGATTCGAGCTAGATAAACACAGAAGCGATCTTCTAGCTCTTCAAAGTGCCCAAATTGGTCTTGCTGCCCAAAGCTCTTCTGATCCGGTCGCTGCTTTACGCATCTACCGAGTCGCTTCTCAAGCAGACGTCACATCTTACAGCAGAGAAGCTGCTCGAAACCGCCGAGTACATAACTCATTTCAGGCTGTTATTATTATTGGATCCATCGCTGTCACAAGCCTTACAAGCGCAACCGCGACGGAAAACTGGATCAGCTGGACCGCGGCGGGAATAGCCGGGATGGTGGGTATCTCTGCGGGCTTCACTGGCTACTTTAAGTATAGGGAAAGAAGTTTTAATCAACAACAGACGGCTGACGCAATAGCCAAGGAGTCTAAAGCTGTAGAACTCCGCATCGGCATCTATGACTGCGACGAAGGAGAAGCGCTCAGAAAATTTGCACAGAAAGTGGAGGAACTCAAGGAAGAGCAACGAAAGAAAGAGCTACAGCTAGAACAGACCTCGAACCCACAAGATTCCTCGCAAACCTAGTAGATCCTGCTCTCGGGAGTATGTTGTCCGGCGTATGTGACTACATGGCCGGTATCGATGTAAAAGGAATTGACTGGGCTCGTCGAGGCGGGTGGGCGGTCGCACTAGAGCGACGCCCGCATGCAAGGGGGCGGGCCCTAGAGATCGTCGGTCTTCCGTGACCAGTACTCGACGAAATCTTTAGATCAAGTCAGCTCGTGTGGAGCCCGGCGACCGTGTACCCACCGCTGTACCCGAGCCGGCGGACGTCGGTGGACACCGGCGGACACGGACCGGCGTCGAAGCCCAGGTCGCGGCGACCTGGTGGACATCGGTGGACGTCCGTGGACGGAGCGCCCGCTTCTCTTAATCCGCGGGTTCGGGGTTCAAGTCCCTGGCGGCGCACCCGTAGCTACCAGCGGTTTCATCCATTTGGATGGGGCCGCTGTTTTCACTGTGGCAGCCATGCTGGCAGCCACGGGTGCGCAACGCATCAATCCCCTTCTACTTCCTTCTTCCGGTCATCGTCGCTGTCGGTGGCCGGCGCCCCGGTGCCCCACAGGGCCGCGCCCATCCGGTCGGCCGCGTCGGTCGACAGCTCCGGCGCCACATGGCTGTAGGTGCACAGGGTCAGGCTGATCTGCGAGTGACCCATTGATCTCCATGACCACCCGCGGATGAACTCCCTGCGCCAGCAGCAGGCTCGCCATCGTGTGCCGCGCGTCATGCAGCCGGGCCGCCCGCACACCGGCCTGCGACAGCAGATCCTGCCAGGCCCGATGGTCCGCACGGGGATCGAGCGGACGCCCGTTCGGCTGGACGAACACGAGATCCTGTTCGTTGACCCACTCCCCGCCGGCCGCACCGCACTCGGCGCGCTGAGCGGCACGATGAGCCCGCAGGCTCACCGCCAGGTTCAGCGGAATCACGATCGTCCGCCGACCGGCACGACTCTTCGGCCGCACAATCACCAGGCCCCGTGGCAGGCGTCGAGGCTCTTCACCAGGTACTTGGTCAGGTAGCCAATCATCCGACCGGTGTTCGTCGAGTTCGCCGTGACACCGTCCGCGCGGAGTTGGGGCCCGAAGCGGACGACGTGGGCCGGTTCGTCGTCGCCGCCGATCGCGTCCACCGCCTCATCCCAGGTCGGGAGCAGCCGGGACGTATCCGGGTCGAGGTAGCCGTTTGCGATTCGAGGCTAGTGCCAGCCGTAGCGCTGATGCAGCCGGTCCGTGACCCGCTCGAACGGCTCGCGCGGCAGGGCCGTCGACTCTCGGCGCATCCCGCCCTCGTGCACCCGGATCACCCGGTCCAGGTTGACCCAGGACGGTCGGTGCTCGCTGTCCCACCCGCCTGCGCCGACGGGCACAAAGTCGCCCTCGCCGCCGTGGTCCTTGCTGGTTAGCTGCACGGCCAGGTAGGTGCCCGCGGATTCGACGGCCACCACGAGTACCGGCCGGTCCTTGCCCCGTCCGTCGTTCTCCTGGAACGGCACCCACGTCCAGACGATCTCGCCGGGATCCGGGGCCCCGTCCGGTTGCGGCGAGTAGCTCATCCGCACCGGCCCGATGCGACGCGGATCGACCTCCATGGTGGCGTCCGGCCCGGACTCGCCCGGCGAGACCTCTGCATTCGCGCGGGACGACCGCGCCCGCTCCCGGGCCGGATGACTGCGCGCGGCTGCCACCGAGGACGAAGAAGAACGGGCCGTCGGTGTTGATTCCGACCGCCGCCGACCTTCCCGTCCTGCCTCCCGCGAGGGTGCCTCACTCCTGCGGCGGCCGCTCGTCACCAGGTCGGACACGGTCTTGATCAGATCCCCCAGCAATCCCATGCCGCCACAATAATTAGACCGGCCACGGCTCCTGACCGCCTGGGATACAGCCCCCAGGGCGACGCCGAGCACCCGCGGCGCCTCGAACGGCGGGAGCGGCAGACGCAGCAGGCAGCGCAGCGCGCTGTACCGGGACAGCCGGATCGCCAGCGCGGACAGGACCCGAACACCGGCCCGGCCGGCTAACTCGCGGACGACCGCGCCGATCTGAGCGGCCAGCCTCGCCGTGCGCCGCTGGTAGCGCTCCAACACGTACGACTTCGCGCTGCGCCGCCGGCCCCGCTACGCCACGATCCTGATCGACGCGCAGACCCGGCGCGCGTCGACGTCCTGCCCGACCGCGGCGCTGACGCGTTGGAGGCATGGCTGCGCGCCCACCCCGGCGTCCAGATCGTCTGCCGGGACGGCTCCGGCGCCACGGATCATGCGTCAGATGCACGGCCGAGCAGGATTCACCCTGCTCCGCCACCGCATCCTGCTCGACTAACACCCCGTCACCACCGAAAGTGAGCCAGAGCCGGCGATCGGACACTCCCCGAACACGCTTATTGAACGCGTGACGGTTGTGCGTAGGCGAGCAGCGCGTCACGGTCTGCCGCCAGGGTGAATCCGGCTTTGATCGTGCTGTCGACCGCCGTGGTGTATTTCTGCAGGTAGGTGTCACGCGACGGGTAAAGGGCCGCGAGACGTTCGGTGGGCAAGGGTGTCGTCGAGCCGAACAGACTGCATATCACCGAAGGGTTCGGGCCGGGGGTGCCTGACAGGACGTCGACCGGCACGTCCACGGGCGGGGTGCGTACGCCGCCCAGTGCGATGCCGTCGGCGTCGCGCGCGATCTGCGGCGGGCTGTCCTGTGTGACCTCGATCCGTGGTGCGGTGGCAGGCAGTGTCCCAGCACTCACCCAATCCTCGAGAGCGTCCAGTGCCGCCTTCACGACGACGTGCATGGGAGCATTATTGATCTTCATCGAGCAGCCGAGCGCGTCGGCGAAAGGGCCGACCGTGTGCATGTCCGCGTGCGCGGCCCCGGCGACCTCCCAGAGGCGGAACCGGTCGCTGTCGGGCTGGCGCGCGCCGAGGGAGTTCAGCGGAGCGCCGAGGTCGCCCTCGGTCTGGATGTCGAGTACTGGTACTTCGGTGTCGGTCCGGATGATCGTCGGTGAGGTCGCGGTGTCGTCGGCGATGTTGGCGGGCTGGCCTGGTGCGGCGAGCGGAAGGCCGCCGATGCCACGGCTGTGGACGAGGAAGCCGTCGAACTCGCGGGTGAGGGGCTGCACTCCGTTGAGGTAGGTGACGAGCGCGTACGCCGACTGGGATTGGCCGGCAGCGAGCACGCGCCGCGGCTTCAGGTCGCCCATCGCCACGCCGCTGGCACGGACCGCGCGCGCGGCTTGGGTGAAGATGTCGAAGGAGTATCCGTCGCCGGGCTGGTTGAGCGAGCCGTATCGCGCGGGGTCGGCGCCAACCAATCCGGTTGAGGTGTTGCCGCGACCGGTCGGGGTGAGCACGGGTCCGCCCATGACACCGATGCGTTGCGCCGAGACGCCGACCCACGCGTCGCCCCGTCGGACGATCTCTTCGTGGGTGCTTGACCACACGACGTCCGAGTCGCTCCCGCCGCTGACGTTCAACCACTCGACGACGACGGTGCCGCTGAACGCCGTGGTAGCGGCTGGCCGCCGCACGAGTACCCGGGTGCTGTACGCGGCGGTACTGCCGGGTTGGAATGTCCAGCGGCCATCGGGAGCTAGCGCACCTTGCGGGTCGTACGAGGTCGCTGTCCCTGATGCGGCGTACTCGTTCTCGACGTAGCCGGTGCCCGTCAGGTCGACCTTCGTCGGGGAACCCATGCTGACACCGTTACCGCCGCTTAGTTCGTGTAAGTCGGCGACCGGTCCCGCGGGCCGTGGCTGTGCCGTCGGCGACGTTTCCGAGATCGGCTCCGACCCGTCGGAACATGCCGATCCGAATATGGCGATGCCGAGTACGAAGGCGAAAGCCGAGACGTGTCGACCCGGTGAAAACTTGCGCCTTCTGGCGACATTCTCACTTGGCATCCGTGAAGCCTCCGTCGGTTTCCATCGATGTTCATCGACTCCTGCCATCGGACCGGTTGACCCCACTGCCGGGCCAACTAAACGGGCCTGGAGCCAATTCGATTGCCGGACAGGCAGGATCCCCGCGGCGGGGTGTGCGGGGTCTTGGAATACCTTCTGGTCGCGCTGGACGAGCGGCCGGCCGGTTCATCGAACGCGATCTCCGTCCGCTTCGACCTGATGGAGCCGTGCGAAGACCGACATGAGACGGAGCAGTCGGTCCGTCAGCTCCTCGGGATCGAGGGGGTCCTCGCCGTCGATCAACCAGTCGTTGATGACCGCGCCCGTCCCACCCGTGAAAAACGCCGCCAGGTCCGCAACCATGTCCTCGCCCAGCTCGCCGAACAGCGTCCGCACGGCCGGTCTTTGGAATGGGTTGAACAAGCTGTTCAGCGCACTGGTCATGGCGAACGCGCACGATCCGGTCAACATCGCACGGTAGAACGACCGGTGCCGCGCGAAATGTCGTGCCGCCGCCACCGCCCGCGTCCGGCCGGCCTCGGTGTGGTCCTCGAGCTGCGGAAAAAGTTCCTGTCTGACCAAATCGACCGCAGCTTCTACAAGAAGCGACTCGCGATCACCGAACTGCAGGTAGACCAGCTGCCGGCTGACGTTCGCGGCCTCGGCAAGCTCGGTGGCCGAGACGGCCGTCGTGCCGCGCTCGGTCACCAGGCGCACCGCTGCCGCGAACAGGGCTGAACGTGAGCGCAGCACCCTCCGGTCTCGGGGGCGGGGTTCCCGCGAGGGCTCGGACAGCACGTCGCGATGGTATACAGTTGTCAAAAATTGGACAAGTGTTAACCACTGACGCCCGCGGGAGTGTCCGACGATGCGGAGGGCAGCGCCCCTCCTCCCGGCCGTCGACCGGAAGGTGTCAAGTCAACTGAGCCAGTTGGCTGTTGCTTGGCTGGTCGGGCTGCCACTGTGGGGCGGTGGGGAACCGACCGTCGCGGAATCGGGTGCTTGGCGACCGGCTGTGGGATGACGAGGGGCGGGAGTGGCGCCATGCCACCGGTCAGTGGGCCGATGTCGACGAGGTGGAGCGGTGCCTTGCCGATGCGCGGGTTGTCCTGCTCCACGGTTTCGGGCGCCCCTTGCAGTGGCTCACTCGGGACGACGCGGTGCGTCGTTGGGAGCAGATGCGGCACCATTTCGAGACTCCGGGTCAGTACGGCGCGCGGGGCGACGACCAGGACCTCACCTACGCGGCCGTGGTGTGGCGCCGTGGCGATGAGCAGCTTCTGGGCTTCGAGTCGTTCTGCTGAGGGTCAACGCGTGGGAGGGTGCGGCAGCCAGGCTGGCAGCCAAGTCGGCGGACGACGACGGACGAGCGTGGACGTCCACGGAATCCGGACCGTGTGTGACCTGCACAAGTGGACGTCGGCGGACGTCCACGAACAAGCATCCGATGATCTCTTAAGCCGCGGGTTCGGGGTTCAAGTCCCTGGCGGCGCACCCGTAAGCCCTGGTCAGGGCGCCTTTCACAAGATCAATTATCTCGATTCTTTCGAGATCGTCCCGCACTTTGCGAACAGCCGTGAGCGTATTTTTCGGGCTCTTCCCAGTTGGCCG
>NZ_SJXI01000076.1:0-14032 GCF_004337455.1 Parafrankia sp. BMG5.11
GGGCGAAGCCCCGTTAGTACTGAGCCGAAGTAGCTTGGCGTCACGGCCTGCCCTGGCGCTCCGCGGTTCCGCGGAACCCCAGGATCGACCGTGAGCCGTGGTGGCCGCGTCGTCGAGCAGGCGGCGTGCGCGCCGGAATCTGGCATGCGTAGATCCCGCACCCGTCCCGGGATTTCTGTCAGTGCGGCGGGAGAGGATGACCGCGTGGTCCCCACTTCCCGTCCCGCCCGCACGCCGGCCGCCGCGGGCGCCGGCGCCGGCGCTGGCGCTGGCGCTGGTGCTGGTGCTGGCTCTGGTGCCGCGGCTGGCGCTGGGGCCGGCGCCGTGGCCGCGCTGCGGGCGGCCGGGGTGGGCCGGGGCGGCCTGGTGGCGGTGGTCCCGGTCTCGGATGTCGCGGTGGCGCTGGCGTGCGCCGGCGCCGTCTGGGCCCAGCCCGCCGACCCGGCCGCCGTCCTGGCCGAAGTGGAGCGCGCCCTCGCCCCCCGGTGGGTCTGGTGGTCGGCACACAGCACCGGGGCACTGCTGACCAGGTCAGGTACCAGCACAATCGCCGGACCCCGCGCTGGCTCTGGCACCTACGTCGGCCCCGGCACCCACGCCGGCCCCGGCGCTGACACCGGTCCCGGGCGCAGTCCCGTTCCCGCCGTGTGCTGGGATCTCGCGGCGGCGCACCGCGTCCTGCACGGGGGGCACCGGGATGATCCGGCGGCGGTCTGGGCCGGCGCACGCGGACTGCCACTCCCGCCGCCACCGCCCCGGCCCCGCGCCGACGGCCAGCTCGACCTGCTCGCCCTGGTCGATCACTCGGGCGGCCCGGGTGACGGCGAGGCCGACGATCCGATCGGCCCGGACGGCCAGCTCCGACCGGGCTGGGCCGAGGAGACGCTGCGCGGCGCGGGCCCGGGCGGGACGGGCGCCCAGCTGGCCCGGGCCACCCGGCTCGCCCAGCTGGCCCTCACCGTCACGGCCGCTCAGGACGAGGCGCTGCGCGCACTGCCCGACCCGCGGGCGCGGCCGGCCGGGCTCCCGCTGGCCGTCCTGACCGCGCGGGCCGAGTCCGGCGCCGAGCTCCTCGCCCGCGAACTGCGACGGGACGGCCTGCCGGTGGACCGGCCGACCGCCGAGGCGACGATCGCCGCCGCGATCGGGCCGAGGCCCGACGGCGACGCCGCGGGCGCGGCTGCCCGGCGGGCCCGGGACGCCCCCGTCCTGCGCCACCTCGGCACGTCGGTCGACCTGCGCAACCCGGTGGCGGTCCGGTCCGCGCTCGCCGCGGTGGGCATCGACGTGCCGGACACCCGGTCGGGCCGGCTGAGCGCGCTGCGCGGTGTCCACCCTGTCGTCGAGGCGCTGCTCGCCTGGCGCAAGGCCGAGCGGATCGCGACGACCTACGGGTACCGGTGGCTCGACACCCATGTCGGCGCCGACGGCCGGCTACGGGGCGAGTGGCGCGGCAGCGACGGCGCCGCCGGCCGGATGACCGCGGCCGCCGGCCTGCACAACCTGCCGGCCGACCTGCGGGTCGTGGTGATCGCCGAGCCGGGGTACCGGTTCGTCCGCGCCGACCTCGGCCAGATCGAGCCGCGGGTGCTGGCCGTGGTCTCCGGCGACCCGGAGTTGACCAGGGCGACCCGGCAGGACGACCTCTACGCCCCGGTCGCGGCCAGCCTCGGCGTCGACCGGCCGACGGCGAAGGTCGCGGTGCTCGCTGCGATGTACGGGCAGACGACCGGCGTCGCCGGCCAGGCCCTGCGGCAGATGCGCGAGACCTACCCGGTCGCGCTGGCGTACCTGGACGCCGCCGACGCCACAGGCCGGGCCGCCGCCCTGGGCCGGCCACCGCCGAACCCACCGGTCACAGACCCACAGGCGCGGCTGCGGACGTTCGGCGGGCGGCGGGTCCCGCTGCGGTTCGCCGCGGTGGACGACGGCGCCGACGAGAACAGGGTGGGTATGACCTGGGGCCGGTTCGCGCGCAACGCCGTCGTGCAGGGCGCGGCCGCCGAGCTGTTCAAGGCGTGGGCCGTGACGGTACGCCAGTCGATCGCCCCGCTCGGCGGCGCGATCGTCCTCTGCCTGCACGACGAGCTGCTGCTGCACGTGCCGGCCCCGCGGGCGGAGGCGGCGGCGGAGGCGACCCGCCGGGCGCTGGACGCCACCGCCGGATACTGGGCCGCCGGCAGCGGGGTCCGTTTCGTCGTCGACATCGCGGTTGTGCGGCGGTGGTCCGATGCCAAGGCCTGACACCCGCCCGCACGGCGTCGCGAGCAGGGCGAAGCCCTCGGCGGCCCGGCGTAGTGCCCGACTGGCGCAGTGCCCGACCGACACAGTGCCCGAGGAGTGACCGAAAGGCTACTTCATGGCTTCGGCGCTGCGCTCCGGCCCGGCGTTACCCATGTGGGACGTTGGTGAGGTGATGAACTGCCCTTTGACCCTGGCGCGACCTACGGCCCTGGCGCGCCTCATAACCATGGTGCGACTCACGCCCGACAGGTGGCCGGCGACGCCCGGTGGTTGCCGCGAGCGGTGGCGGTTCGTGCCGGAGGCCACCCCGTGACCGCCTGGCGGCAGGCCCTCACCGCCCTCCAGCGGCGGGCGCGCAAGGCCCCGGGCTCGACGCCGGACGCGGCCCCCGCCGACCCTGGCGCGGCCCCCGCCGAGCCGTGCCCGCACCCGGCGGACGCGCTCGTCACCCGCCGGGCCGGCTCGCTCAGCCGCACCATGGTCCAGACCTGCACGGCCTGCGGTACCGAGTGGACGGCGCAGCCGTGACCCGCACCGCCGCGGAGGTGGACCACGCGGCAGCCGACCATGCGGCGGTTGACCGCGCCGGTCCCAGGGCACACGGCGATCTCAGAGCAGCGCGGCGATCTCGGCCCAGGTCGGCATGGAGGAGGAGGCGCCCGGGCGAGTCACCGCGATCGACGCCGCGATGACCGCCACCCGCACCGCCTGATCAAAGCCTTGCCCGGCCGCCAGCACGGACGCCATGACGCCGGCGAGGGTGTCGCCGGCGGCCGTGGTGTCGACCGCCTCGACCGGGCGCGCGGGCACCTCTGCGAGCACGGCGCCGCCGCGGGCCACGAGCACGCCTCGGGGGCCGCGGGTCAGCACCACGGTTCCGGCGGTCCGGCTCAGCGCGCGGGCGGCGGCCGTCTCGTCGTCGGTCCCGGCCAGCTCGCAGGCCTCCGCCGCGTTGGGGACGAGGATGTCGACAAGCTCCAGCAGGTCCGCGGGGACAGGCAGGACGGGCGCGGGAGTGAGCACCGTGGTGACGCCGCGGGCACGGGCGGCCGCCAGGGCCTCCCCGACCAGGCCCAGCGGACGCTCGAACTGTGTGACGAGAAGGCCGGACCGTGCGATCAGGTCGCGGGTGGCGTCGTCCAGCGCCATGACGGCCTGGTTCGCTCCGGGGACGACGACGATGCTGTTCTCGCCTCCGTCGACGACGGAGACCGCCGCGACTCCGGTCGGCGCCCCGACCGTCGCCAGCGCCGCGGTGTCGACCCCGTCGGCCGCCAGCCGCGCGCGGAGCGCGGCCCCGAACTCGTCGTCGCCGACGGCTCCCGCGAACCGGACCCGGCCGCCCGCGCGGGCCGCCGCGACCGCCTGGTTGAGCCCCTTCCCCCCGGGGACGGCCGTGAACGAGGAGCCGAACAGCGTCTCGCCGGGGCGGGGCAGGCGCGGCTGACGGACCACCAGGTCCATGTTCGCGCTGCCGAGGACGGCGATGGTCACCGGAGGCCGTCGCCGCGCGGAGTGGCGTGTCGCCATACCGCGAGTGTCCCGAACACCCCTGCCTGCCTCCAGGCCGGATCCGGCCCCGGCCTCACCACCTGCGACGCAATCCGTGATCTATCACGTTTACCGATCAGTTCGATCGCGGTTTGACGCTGGACACCATCCCTCTTCTCCACCATTCTGATGGACATGTCGGGGAACCTGGGTGCGAGTGCGCACGGGCCGTGCGTGGCTCGGGGCGCGGCGTCGCTCCGGTATGCGGCGCGCGTGCCAGCCGCCCGGTCGGTGCTGACCCGTCGGCGGTTCGTCGATTTCGGTCTCCTCACCACCGCCTGTTGTCGCCCCCGCTGAGCGGCCCGCGACGGCCGGCCACGGCACGCCAGGACGTCCGACGGGTCGCACTGGCCGGGTCTGCCGCCGCGGCTACCGGCGCCGCCCGCCCGTCCATCCGTTCCTGACCGACCGCTCCTGACCGAGGCCGTAGCCACGGCGCGGACGGGCGTGTTCCCACTCGCGGGCACGACCCGCCGATCCGCGGTCAGACACAGGACGGTGATCTCCGGGCTCGGGGACATCGGCATACCCGGAGCACCGGCCGGCCGGCTCCCCCCGTCTACGCCGCCGCCGGCAGGCCCGCTTCCCGATTGCGCGGCCGCCGGCCGCCGTCCCGCCCGACCACCCCCGATGCCCGCCGCCGGCCCGGCCTGACCCGGACCGGGCCCGCTCCGTCCCGCACCGCACCGCACCGAGCGGTTCGGGTGCGCGCGCCAGCTCCGTCGCGCCCAGAACCGCCCGAGCACGTAAAGCAACATCGAAAGGACCCCGGCATGACCAGTCCGACGGCCATCCCCGCGACCGCGTCCCCGCAGGTCGAGTTCATCAGCCTGTCGCATCTCAACCCGTCGACCGAGCTGAATCCCGTGCCGAGCCGGGGCATCGACCTGCCGTACTTCCGCAAGTACGTCCGCTCGCTCGAGGAGTCGGGCTACGACTACACCCTGCTCCCCTACGGCTCCAACAGCGCCGACTCGTTCGTTATCGCCTCGGCCGTCGGCCAGCTCACCGAACGCCTCCGCCCGATCGTCGCGCTGCGGCCGAACACCACGATCCCGCAGGTGGGGGCGCAGAAGCTCGCGACCCTCGACCAGCTCACCGAGGGCCGCGCCGTCGTCCACCTCATCTCCGGCGGCAACGACGCCGAGCAGGCCCGCCACGGCGACTACCTGCCGAAGGACCGCCGCTACGCGCGTACCTCGGAGTACATCGACCTGCTCCGCAGGTCCTGGTCGGAGACCGGCCCGTTCAGCCACGAGGGCGAGTTCTTCAAGTTCGACGACTTCGGCCCCGGCTTCCGGCCGTACGGCGACACGATCCCGATCTCGATCGGCGGCCAGTCCGACGCCGCCTTCCAGGTCGGCGGCGCCAAGGCGGACATCTTCAGCTTCTGGGGCGAGCCGCTGGCGGACCTGCGTGCGGAGATCGACCGGGTCAACGGGATCGCCGCCGCGGCCGGGCGCACCGACCGGCCGCGCATCTGGGTGACCTTCCGGCCGATCATCGCCAAGACGGACGACCTCGCCTGGCGCAAGGCCTTCGACTACGTCACGAAGCTCGAGAAGACGTACAGCGCGGGCGGCCCTCCCGCACGCTTCCTCACCGGCGCCCCGCAGAACGTCGGCTCGCAGCGCGCCCTGGACTTCGCCCAGCGGGCCGAGATCTACGACCGCGCGCTGTGGACCCGCACCGCGGCCGCGACCAACGCGGCCGGCGCCTCCACCGCCCTCGTCGGGAGCCCGGAGACGGTCGCGGCCGCCATCCTCGACTACGTCGACCAGGGCGCCAGCCTGGTCTCGATCCGTGGCTACGACACCCTCGCCGACGCCGTCGACTACGGCCAGCACATCCTGCCCCTCGTCCTCCAGGAGCTGGCGCACCGCGCCGCCACCGGGCAGCGTGGCACTCTGCAGGACGCCCACCCCGGCGCCCTCACCCCCGGTTTCGACCCCGCCGCACTGGCCGGCCTGCGATGACGACGGCGGTGCACACGCCCGAGCTGGTCCGTCCCGAGCTGGTCCGCCCCGACCTGTCCCCGGAGGCGCTGGCGGCCGTCACGGACGAGATCGCCGCGGTCGCGCCCGCCTACGACCGGACAGGCGAGATCCCGGTCAGGGGCCTGGAGGCCGCGCATCGCGCCGGGCTGCTGACCGCGACCGTGGGCACGCAGTACGGCGGACCCGGCCTCGGGCTCGTGGACACCGCCCGCATTCTCGTCGCCCTCGGCGAGGGCGACGCGTCCGTCGCGCTGCTCGCCGCCAACAACCTCGGCACCCACCAGGCACAGGCGGCCGCCGGCTACTGGCCGGAGGCGTACTACGCCGACTTCCTGCGCCGCAGCGCCGAGGGTCCGACGCTCGCCAACGCCGTCCGCAGCGCCTTCACGCGGTTCGCTCTCGAGCGGGTGCCCACCGCCCTCGGTCGCCCGATCGCGACGACCGAACGCATCCAGACCGTCGCGGGCGAGATCGACGCACAGATCGCCCAGGCGGAGACCCTCCTGTTCGGCGCGCTCCTGCGCGCCGAGGCCGGCGACACCGGTCACCTGCCGCAGCTGTCGCTGCTGAAGATCCAGATCGCCCGCTCGGCGATCGCCACGGTGAACACCGCGGTCGCCGCGCCGGGCAACCCGGCACTCACCCGGTACCAGCCGTTCGAGCGCCTGCTCCGCGACGTCCTGTGCGTGCGGGTCCACCCACCGCAGGAGGACACCGCCCTGCTCGCGGCCGGCCGCAGGCTGCTCGGCCAGTAGTCCCTCGGCCAGCACCGGTCCTCGGGCCAGTACCAGTCCCTCGAACCAGCACCAGTCCCTCAGGCCAGCACTCCCGACGACAACCATTCCAACCCTCGAGAAAGAAAAGAAACGAATCGATGAAACGACGCCTTCGCTCGCCCCGGCCTGGCCTCATCGCCACGGCCCTGGCCGTCACGGCCGCACTGGGCCTGAGTGCGTGCGGCTCGTCCGGTGACGACGGCGCCTCCAACGACACCGCCGGAGCGCCCGTTGCCGGCGGCACCCTCAAGGTCGCGTTCTTCCCCGACAACCCGGCCTTCAACTGCCTCGACCCGTTCCAGACCTACTGGATCGAGCACCGCACCGTCATCCGCAACGTCGCCGACTCGCTGACCGACCAGGACCCCAAGACCGGTGAGATCAAGCCCTGGCTCGCCGAGAAGTGGGAGATCAGCGCGGACGGGAAGGAGTACACCTTCCACCTGCGCGACGGCGTCACGTTCAGCGACGGCACTCCGCTCGACGCCGCGGCGGTCAAGGCCAACTTCGACGGCGCCAAGAGCGTCGTGGAGGAGACCGGCGGCGCGACCTACGGTGCGAGCTACATCCTCGGCTACGACCGCAGCGAGGTCGTCGACCCGAGCACCGTCAAACTCTTCTTCTCGACGCCGAACGCCTCGTTCCTGCAGGCCACCTCGACGACCAACCTGGCGATCATCTCGCCGGCGTCGTACAAGAAGACCATCAAGGAGCGCTGCCTCGGCGACTACGTCGCCTCCGGGGCGTTCACGCTGGAGGGCTACAAGCCCAACGAGCTCACCACCCTCAAGCGGCGGCCGGGCTACGCCTGGGGCTCGGCGCTGTCGGAGAACACCGGCGAGGCCCACCTCGACACGGTCGAGTTCAGCTATGTCGCCGAGGACAGCGTGCGCACCGGCAACCTGCTCAGCGGCGCGGTCGACATCGCCTGGCCGCGTAACCCGTTCACGGTCGAGGACCGCGAGCTGATCGAGAAGTCGGGTGACGTCGTGGAGTCCCGGCCGCTGCCGGGCCCGGCGTCCACGTTCTACGCCAACGTGAGCGCGGGACGCCCGCTGGCGGACCTCAACGTCCGCAAGGCGCTGTACAAGGCGTTCGACCTCGAGAGCTACGCCAGGACGGTGTTCGGCGCCGACTACCCGGTCGTGGAAGGTGCCTTCGACACGACGACGCCGTACTTCGTGTCGCAGGCCGACAAGCTTCGCCACGACCCCGAGGGCGCGGGCAAGCTCCTCGACCAGGCCGGCTGGAAGCTCGGCCCCGACGGCTACCGCCACAAGGGCGACCAGAAGCTCACGCTGTCGACCCCGACCACCCAGTTCAACGTCGGCTCCGAGCTGATCCAGGACCAGCTCAAGCAGGTCGGCATCGACCTCGTGCTGGACACCACGACGACGGCCGAGCTTCCCGCGAAGCTCAAGAACGGCGACTACGACCTGACCGCGACCTACTTCACCCGGGCCGACCCGGGCGCGCTGCAGTTCATCCTCAACCCTGAGATCGCCAACTCGAAGGCGCTCGCGACCAACGCGACGACCCCCGAGGTCCAGGCGAAGCTCAAGGAGCTGTTCGCCAGGGCGGCGCAGACCACCGACGCGGAGCAGAGCAAGCAGGCCTACGCCGACCTGCAGAACCTGCTCATCGACGAGGGCGTGTCGTTCCCGCAGTTCGAGCGGGTGCAGTTCGCGGGCGTCAGCAACGAGGTCCATGGCTTCGCCTTCACGTCGGAGAGCTTCCTGAAGCTCAACGACGTGTGGAAGCAGCAGTAGGAGAACCCTGATGACTCGGTACATCCTCGGTCGGTTCGCCCAGGCGCTCGTCGTGCTCTGGGCGGCCTACACCGTGACCTTCGCGGTCCTCTACCTGCTGCCGAGCGATCCGGTCGCCCTGCAACTGGGAGCGGCGGGGATCGAGACCGACAAGCTCACCCCTGAGCAGCTCAACACCGCGATGGCCCAGTACGGGCTGGACCGTCCGGTCCTGAATCAGTACTTCTCCCACCTGTGGGGCTTCCTGCACGGAGACTTCGGTGACTCGATCTCCAAGCAGCAGCCGGTCGCCGACCTCATCGGCGACCGGCTGGGCCCCACGGTCGCGCTGAGCATCACCGCGGCCACGCTCTCGCTCGTGGCCGGGATGGCGCTGGCCTACCTGGCCTCGTACATGCGGTGGCGGCCGGCCCGGCTGTTCCTGACCCGGCTGCCCTCGTTCGGGGCCTCGTTCCCCCAGTTCTTCATCGCGCTGCTGCTGATCCAGCTGTTGTCGTTCAACCTCGGCTGGCTGCCGGCCACCGGGGTGAAGGGCTGGAAGTCGCTGGTGATGCCGTCCATCACGATCTCGCTGCTGACGGCCTCGATGCTCGCGCAGGTGCTGATGCGCAGCTTCGACGACACGCTCCGCCAGCCCTACATCGTGACGGCGCGCGCGAAGGGCCTCTCCCGGGCGGCGGTGCAGTGGCGGCACGGCTTCCGCAACGCGCTGCTGCCCGCCCTGACCATCCTCGGCGTCCTGGTCGGCCTGACCGTCACCAGCGCGATCGTCGTCGAGACGGTGTTCTCCCGCAACGGCCTCGGCAAGCTCGCCCAGGAAGCTGTGCTGGCGCAGGACGTTCCGGTGGTCCTCGCGATCGTCTCGCTGGCGGCCGCCGTCTTCGTCTTCGTCAACCTCGTGGTCGATCTGCTCTATCCGTTGCTGGACCCCCGCATCGTGCAGGGCCGGCGGAAGGTGGCCTCATCGTGACCGTCTCGGCTGCCCACATCGCCAGCCCGGCCGCCGGAGCCAGCCCGGCCACCGCCGGAGCGGATCCGGTCAGCACCGGAGCCGGCCCGGTCACCACCGGAACGGATCCGGTCACCACCGGAGCCGGCCGCGCCGCCGGCGAGGCGCTGCTCGACGAGTCCCAGCCCGGCGGACGGCGAGCCAACCTCGCCGCGAGTCTGCGGACCCTCGGTTCCAGGCCGGGATTCGTGATCGCGGTGCTGTTCATCGCCTTCGTGGTGGTGACGGCGTTCGCGCCGGGTCTGTTCACCTCGCACGATCCCTACGCGACCGCGCCGGCCGACCGGCTGGTCGGCCCGGGTGCCGGCCACCTGTTCGGCACCGACGAGCTCGGCCGCGACCTGTGGTCCCGCATGCTGCACGGCTCGGCACTGACGATCAAAGCCACCCTGATCGCGCTCGGGATCGCGATCGTGGCCGGACTCGCGCTCGGCGTGATCGCCGGCTTCTTCGGTGGTCTCGTCGACGCGCTGCTCATGCGGGGCGTCGACGTGCTGCTGGCCATCCCGAGCCTGCTGATGGCGCTGTCCATCGTCACGGCCCTGGGTTTCGGCACGGTGCCGGTCGCCGTCGCCGTCGGCGTCGGCATCGTGCCGGGATTCGCCCGGACCACCCGCGCCGAGGTGCTGCGGGTGAAGACCCTGCCCTACGTCGAGGCGGCGCGTGGCGGGGGGGCGTCCTGGCTGCGGGTGCTGCTGCGCCACGTGCTGCCGAACTCGTGGGGCCCGGTCGCCGTGCTCGCCGTGCTGGACACGGGCGTCGCGATCATCGCGATCGCGTCGCTGAGCTTCCTGGGCTTCGGCGCGGCGCCGCCGACCGCCGAGTGGGGCACCCTCATCTCCGCCGGCCGCAACTACCTCGTCACCGCTCCGTGGGTCTCGCTGCTCCCCGGGCTGTTCGTCGCCATGACGGTGCTGAGCCTCAACCACATCTCGAAGACCCTCCAGGAGCTCGAGCGATGACGGCCGGAACGAGCCAACTGACGAGCCCGCCGACAAGCCCGCTGGTCAGCCCACTGGTGACGATCCGGGATCTCCACGTCGGCTACGTCCGCCGCCGCCGGACGGCGCCCGCCGTGCGCGGCGTGGACCTGTCGATCGGGTCCGGGGAGATCGTCGCCCTCGTCGGCGAGTCGGGCTCGGGCAAGTCCACGATCGCGAACACGATCATCGGCCTGCTGCCCGACAACGCCCGCGTCACCGCCGGCAGCGTCCTCCTCCACACCGGCCCGGACCCTGAGGATGCCGACGGCCCGGCACTCGATGACCGTCTGGACCTCGACGAGCGCGGCCGGCGGCCGGTCGAGATCGTCGGGGCCAGAGAGAAGGTCCTGCGTGAGCTGCGCGGCCGGGTCGTCGGGCTCGTGCCGCAGGACCCGATGGTCGGGCTCAACCCCACCCGCCGCATCGGCGGGCAGGTCGCCGAGGCGATCCGGCTGCGCGGGGTGACCGGCGACGATCTCGACGCCGAGGTGCTCGAGTTCCTCGCGCAGGCCGGCGTCGACAACCCGCAGCTGCGCGCCCGTCAGTACCCGCACGAACTGTCCGGTGGCCTGCGCCAGCGCGTCCTCATCGGGATCGCCCTGGCCGGCCGGCCCCGCCTGATCATCGCCGACGAGCCGACCAGCGCCCTCGACGTGACCGTGCAGCGCAGGATCCTCGACCACCTCGAAGGGCTCGTCCGCGAGTCCGGGATCTCGCTGCTGATCATCACGCACGACCTCGCCGTCGCGGCCGACCGCGGTGACCGCGTGGTCGTCCTGCAGGACGGGGAGATCGTCGAGCAGGGCCCACCGGGCGACATCCTGGTGAGCCCGGCGCAGGACTACACCCGGCGACTTATCGCGGCCGCGCCCGGTCTGGCCCACGGCGGCCAGATCGTGCCCCGCTTCCAGCTTCCACCCGAGCAGGTGGCCACCCCGGACCCGGTGATCCGGCTGGAGAACGTCTCCAAGCGCTACCCGCTGCCGGGCCGGCAGGCCGGCTCGTTCCTCGCCCTGGACGGGGTGTCGGTCGAGGTGGCCCGCGGGCGCACGCACGCGCTCGTCGGCGAGTCCGGCTCCGGCAAGACCACGATGCTGCGCATCGCGTTCGGCTTCGAGCAGGCGACCGACGGACGGGTCAGCCTCGACGGCGTCGACATCACCGGCCTGGGCTGGAAGCAGACCCGGCTGCTGCGCCGCAAGGTCCAGCTCGTCCACCAGAACCCGTACGCCTCGCTCGACCCGCGCTTCACCGTCGGGCAGAGCATCACCGAGCCGCTGGTGTCGTTCCGGATCGGCGACCGGCGCACCCGCACGGCCCGCGCGCTGGAGCTGCTCGACCAGGTGGCGCTGCCCGGCTCCTACCTCGACCGGCTGCCGGCGGAGCTGTCCGGCGGCCAGCGCCAGCGCGTCGCCATCGCCCGCGCGCTCGCCCTCTCCCCCGAGCTGGTGCTGCTCGACGAGCCCGTCTCGGCGCTCGACGTCTCCGTGCAGGAACAGATCCTCGAGCTGCTGACCGACCTGCAGGAGCGCCTCGGCCTCAGCTACCTGTTCGTCTCGCACGATCTGGCCGTCGTCGCGCGGATCTCGCACACGGTGTCGGTACTCAACCGCGGCCGGCAGGTCGAGTCCGGCTCCGTCGCCGCGGTGTTCGGCTCGCCGAGCAGCGAGTACACCCGGGAGCTGATCGACGCCGTCCCCGGCCAGCGCGGCGCCACCCGCCAGGCCGGCTCCCGGGACGACGATGTGCGGGAGGTCGCACGGACCTGAGCGACGCGCGCTCGGTTGCCGGCCCGCAAGCCCGTATCCTAGGATTCCCGCTGCCATCCGGACATTCTGGCGCGCCACTTCGGCCGGAGTACGCGTATTTTCACGAGCGGCGTCGGGGATGACGTCTCGGATGAATTGCGGGCCGGATGGCGAGCTGACAAGACCGTGTACTGATCATATGGTCTTGAAACGGGGATCAATGCGGATCGGAAAGCTGCTCCCACGGAGCGCGGTGGCCTGTGCCGGGGTCGGGCTGGCACTGCTGGTCACCGCGTGCGGCGGGGGCGGCACGGACGACGACTCGGCCACGGCAGGCGCGTCCAGTGCCAGCGAGGTGCCGCACACCTGGGCGACCGACGTCCCGGACAACCTGACCGGGGGTTCGGCGACACCGGCCCCGGCAGTCACGGTCGCGGCCGCCGCACCCACCGTGTCGGCCTCCGCCGATCCGCGTACCGGCGTCATTCCCGCGGATTTCCCGTTCCCCCCGGGGGCGACGGTGACCGTGTCCGACAGCAAGCCGACCGACGCGACCCTCAACCTCGCCGGCGTCACCCCGGCCGCGACCCTCGCCTTTTACCGGCAGGCGCTGCCGGGCGCCGGTTACAAGTTCTTCCAGGAGGGCGGTTCCGACGGGAGGACGAAACTCACCTTCACCGGGCGGAGCCAGAGCGTGGAAATCCTCGCGGGCGGCACCCGGACCCCCGAGCCGGTGCTGGTCATCTTCGCGGTGGAGGGCGGCGGCGTCGACAGCCGCCGCAGCGACCGGGTGGCGTGCGCCTGACGCGGCCGTGACCGCGCTCGGCCGGTCCCAGCCGATCCGGCGACCCGGGTACCGGCAGGGCCTCCCTGACCCGCGGCGCCCCGCCTACCGTGGACGGGGTGGATAACCGGGCGCAGATCCGCGAGTTCCTGGCCTCGCGGCGGGCGAGGCTCACGCCGGGGCAGGCGGGCCTGCCGAGCTACGGCGGGCACCGGCGCGTGCCGGGCCTGCGCCGGGAGGAGGTCGCCCTCCTCGCCGGTGTGAGCGTGGACTACTACACCCGCCTGGAGCGCGGCAGCCTGCCCGGCGCCTCCGACGGCGTGCTGGACGCGATCGCCCGCGCCCTGCAGCTCGACGAGGCCGAGCGGGCGCACCTGTTCGACCTGGCGCGGGCCGCGAACGCCGCGCCGGGCGCCCGCCGCCGCAGCCCCCAGCGGGTCCGGCCGGGCATCCAGCGCATCCTGGACGCCGTCACCGCGGCGCCGGCCTGGGTGCGCAACGGCCGGATGGATCTCCTCGCCGCCAACCCGCTCTACTCGGAGATGCTGGCCGATCCGGTGCGCCCCGCGAACAGCGCCCGGTTCGCCTTCCTCAACCCGCGTGCGAGGGAGTTCTTCACCGACTGGGAACGCGCGGCCAACGACATCGTGGCGATCCTGCGGGCCGAGGCCGGCCGCTCTCCCTACGACCGGGCCCTCAGTGACCTGATCGGTGAGCTCTCGACCCGCAGCGAGACGTTCCGCACCCGGTGGGCGGCGCACGACGTGCGTTTCCACCGCACCGGCGCGAAGCGGTTGTGCCATCCCGTGGTCGGCGACCTGGACCTGGCCTTCGAGGCCATGGAGTTCCCCGGCGACCCGGGACTCACCATGATCATCTACAGTGCCGAGCCCGGGTCGCCGACGAGCGACTCGCTCCGGCTGCTCGCGAGCTGGGCGGCCACCGTCGACGAGACCGGCCACACCGAAGCCGGCCACGCCGAGGCGGGCCACGCCACCGGCGAGGCCTGAACCGTTGCACGAGAGCGCCGGATAGCGCCGCTCATGCCGCCTCACCTTTCGGTGAGGCACCCCGGGTCTGACCGGTCTTGGCCGTGCCCGGTTCCCGCTTCACAGCCACCCGCCGCCGCGCCGGTGGTGCTGGCGCGTTGGTCTTACGGTCGGCTCCACGG
>NZ_SJXI01000077.1:0-215771 GCF_004337455.1 Parafrankia sp. BMG5.11
TCGGCCAGGGCAAGGAAAACGCACGGTCATTCCTCCGCGACAACCCGGATCTGGCCAACGAGATCGAAAAGCGGATCAAGGAGAAGCTCGGCCTCTCCCCGACGCTGGACGCTGACGCTGACGCTCCCGCCCCGGTTCCGGTGGACCTCTGACCGGGCGAGCGGCGTCCCGGCAGGAGCCGTTCCCGGCGGCTGAGCCATGGGGGACCACGACGGGCTGGCCCGCGGCCGGTGAGGAGTCCGACGGGCCGGGCGGCATGGACACATCGGCGGCCCGGCAGGCGCGGGCGGCCCGATCCGCGGGCGCCGCGGGTGATGCCGTCGCCGCCGCGCGGGAGATCTGCCTGCGCCAGCTCGCGGCGCGGTCGCGCAGCCGGGCCGAGCTCGCCACCGTGCTGCGGCGGCGCGGCGTCGCGGACGATGTGGCGGAGCAGGTCCTCGACCGTCTGGTGGAGGTCGGCCTGATCGACGACGAGGCGTTCGCGACCGCGTTCGTCTCCTCGGCTCGGGCGGGTCGGGGCCTGGGCCGCCGGGCACTGGCGACCGAGCTGCGGCGCCGGGGCGTGGCGCCTGAGGCCTCGGAGACCGCCCTGGCGGCAGTGGGCGCCGAGGACGAGGAGGAGACCGCTCGCGCCCTGGTCACCCGCCGCCTGCGCGCGATGGACGGCCTGCCCGCTCCGGTGCGGATCCGTCGCCTCGTCGCGTTGCTCACGCGAAAGGGTTACGATCTTGATCTCGCGCGCCGGGTGGTCACGGCCGCGGTGCCGGACGAGGACGGCGACGCACACAGCCTGGACTAGCACCAGACGCGCCGGATCCGGGCCCAGGGCAGGGGCGTCGCCGAAAGGGCGGCGGCTCTGGTCGGCGGGGCTCGGGGCCCGGGGCTCGCCGATGTTTTCCTTGACCGCATGAAAGCGGCAGATCTACCCTTTCACAAAGGTGCGAGGACTACCGCGCGTATGCGGTCCAGATAGCTGGCACAACTTCACATCAGGGCGAGCGTTCCTGCGGAACTCGGGCGTCGCGTGCCACCACTGCCACGGCTTTCTGCCCGTGCGTGCTGCTCGCGGCCTGTTTTTCAGGGATCCGTCGATGCATGTGCTCGTCCAGTGCCTGGTCCGGTCCCGCGCCGCTCACGCCTGTCCTGACAGGTGCAGACGGAGGCGGGAGGAGCAACCGTGGGTGCCGCCCTCATCACGCTTCTCGTGCTGCTTCTCCTCGCGGTCATCGGGCTGACACTGGTTCTGCTGCGCCTGGTACGGGCCGGTGGGCTGGGCGTGAGAGCGCGTGCCGACACCGTCACCGAGGTTCGGTCTCCCCATGACGGCGACGCGTCGCCGGTCGGCCGCCCCGGGGGAGACACGAGGCCGGCCTCGCCGAGCCCGCCGGATTCCCCGGTCTCGCGCAGAGACACGGATCCCGCCGTGCCCGCGTCGGAGGGCGTTCCGGATCCGGCCGTCGAGGCTCCGGCCACGACGGGTTCCGTGGGTCCCGGATCGATCAGCCCGGCCTCGGGCACGGCCGGGCCGGGCGTGTCCGGGCCGGAGAGCTCCACCGTGACCGGTCCCGAGCTGGGCGGTTCTGAGCCGGCCGGTTCCGGTTCGGGTGGAGCTGGGCTGGCTGGCGCCAGAGGAGCCGAGTCCGAGGCGACCAGTTCCGAACCGGCTGGTCCAGAGCAGGGCGGCCCGGAGCAGCCCGGCTCAGCACAGCTCGGTTCGAAACAGGCCAGTTCCGAACAGACTGGCGCTGAGCACGGCGGTCCCGGAACTCCCGAGTCGGGGAAGGCCGCATCCGCGGGTTCGGGCCAGGCCGGGTCCGGCGAACAGGCCGGTGCGGACCCAACGCCGGCCGGCACCGCGACCGCGCCGAAGGTACCGACCCTGCCGTCCGCGCCGACGGCGTCCGGCCGATCCGCTGACCTGGGCTCGGCCTCGCCGGCTCCGGAGGGCACGGCCTCGGGCACCGACGGCCACGCGGCCACTGCGGCCGACATGCCCGAGCCCGAGACAAGCGCTTCCGCTGCCGGGATCGGCGGAGCCGGGTCTGTGGGTGCCGGGGGCGACGGCGCGAGGCGGGAGCCTGCGAGCGCCGGTGCTGATCCCGGGTCGGTCGGCGCCGCCGCGGTCGGGGCCGCCAGGGTCGAGCTCGCGCAGATCTCGTCCATGGTCGCGGACCTTCGCCGGGAGGCGCGTGATGTTGAGGAGGAGGCCGAGCGGATCCGGCGCCGGGCCGAGCAGGACGCCGCGGAGCAGACGGAGCGGGTACGGCGGGAGGCCGAGCAGATCCGCCGGCACGCCGAGGAGGCCGCCGAGGCGATCCGGGAACGGGCGGTCGCGGACGCGGAGCTGCGGGCGTCGAGGGCGGAGGCGGCCGCCCGCGACGCGATCCACGCGGAGCGCGAGCAGATCCGCGCCGAGCTCGACGAGGATCTGCGCACCCAGCGGACCGAGCTGCGCGGCTGGGACAGCCGGCTCACCCAGCGCGAGCAGCGGGTCACAGACCAGGCTGCCGGCGTGGAGGAGCGGCTGCGCCGGCTGGAGACCCGCGAGGCCGAGCTGGCCGTCCGCGAGGCCGGGCTGGACAGCCGTGAGTCCGATCTCGGCGAGCTGGAGGAGGCCCGGCGGCGGGAGCTGGAGCGGGTGGCGGGCCTGACGTCCGCGGAGGCCCGCACCGAGCTGGTCAAGGTGGTCGAGGACCAGGCCAGGCTGGACGCCGCCGTCCGGGTGCGGGACATCGAGGCCCGAGCCGAGGAAGAGGCCGAGGACCGGGCGCGCCGGATCGTCACCCTGGCCATCCAGCGGGTCGCCTCGGACCAGACCGCCGAGTCCGTGGTGTCGGTGCTGCACCTGCCCAGTGACGAGATGAAGGGCCGCATCATCGGGCGCGAGGGTCGCAACATCCGCGCGTTCGAGTCCGTGACCGGCGTCAACGTGCTCATCGATGACACCCCGGAGGCGGTGCTGCTGAGCTGCTTCGATCCCGTGCGCCGGGAGATGGGGCGGATCACGTTGGCGGCGCTGGTGTCCGACGGCCGCATCCACCCGCACCGGATCGAGGAGGAGTACGCCCGGGCCGAACGCGAGGTCGCGGCGAAGTGCGTCCGCGCCGGTGAGGACGCCCTGATCGACGTCGGCATCGCCGAGATGCATCCCGAGCTGATCAACCTGCTGGGCCGGCTGCGCTACCGCACCAGCTACGGGCAGAACGTGCTCGCGCACCTCGTCGAGAGCGCCCACCTGGCCGGGATCATGGCGGCCGAGCTGCGGCTGCCCCCGGCGATCGCGAAGCGCGGCACGCTCCTGCACGACCTCGGCAAGGCGTTGACGCACGAGGTGGAGGGCTCCCACGCGATCGTGGGTGCGGAGATCGCCCGCCGCTACGGCGAGCACGAGGACGTCGTCCACGCCATCGAGGCGCATCACAACGAGGTCGAGCCGCGCTCCATCGGGGCCGTGCTGACCCAGGCCGCGGACCAGATCTCCGGCGGGCGCCCCGGGGCGCGCCGGGACAGCCTCGAGTCCTACGTCAAGCGCCTCGAGCGCATCGAGCAGATCGCCGCCGAACGCCCCGGGGTCGAGAAGGTCTTCGCCATGCAGGCCGGCCGCGAGGTGCGGGTGATGGTCGTGCCCGAGCTGGTCGACGACGTGGCCGCTCACCTGCTCGCCCGGGACGTCGCCAAGCAGATCGAGGACGAGCTCACCTACCCGGGCCAGATCCGGGTCACCGTGGTCCGCGAGACCCGCGCCGTCGGCATGGCCCGCTAGCCGCCATCAGCCAGGCAGCCAGCCCCGGCTGACGGACGGCCGTCCCGGGTCAGTCAGCTTCTGCCGGCCGCGACGGGGCCGGCGGTGTCGGCGGCGTCCAGCAGGATGGGCGCGGAGGTGCCGAGGCGGTGGGCCTGGCGCCGCTCGAGCCAACGCGCGGTCAGCGACAGCGAGAGGTTCACGATGATGTACATGACGGCCAGCACGGTGTACACGGGCAGGGCGTAGCGGCCGCCCAGGAACTCGACTGCCGACCGGCCCTGCCGCAGCAGCTCGGTGTACCCGATGACGAAGCCCAGCGAGGTGTCCTTCAGCAGCGTGACGAGCTGGCTGACCAGTGTCGGGCTCATCCGGCGCACGGCCTGCGGGAACTGGATCAGGGTGAAGATCTGGGTGCCGCGCAGCCCGAGCGCCGCCGCGGCCTCCGTCTGGCCCTTGTCGATGGACTGGATGCCCGCGCGGAAGATCTCGCTGAGCACCGCCCCGTTGTAGGCGGTCAGGCCGATCACGAGCGCCCAGAACGCCGAGAGGTTGATGCCGAGCTGCGGCAGGCCAAGGTAGGCGAAGAAGATCAGCATCAGCAGCGGCAGGCCGCGCAGCATCTCCACGACCGCCGTGGCCGGGATGCTGACCAGCCTGCGGTTCGACTGGCGCGCGAACGCGAGCGCCGTTCCGACGGCGACGGCGAGCACCATGCCGGTCGCGGCGGCGCGCAGCGTGTCGAGCAGGCCCTCCCACAGCAGCGTCCGCAGGTCGGGTTCGTCGAAGAAGACGCTCCACACCTCGCCGTCGAGCTGGCCCTTGTCCGACAGGCGCAACACGGCGAGGACGACGAGCGCCGCCAGCGCGGCCACCGCGACCACGCTCGCGATCAGGATGCGACGCCGGCCACGCGGGCCGGGGGGATCCGACAGCACGATGCTCATCGCGGGGTCCTCGTCAGCCGTCGTTCGGTGAGGCCGACCGCCCAGGCCAGGGACAGCGTCAGCACCAGGTAGCAGCCGATGCCGGCGAGCAGGACGGCGATGACGTCGCCGGGGTTCGCGGTGGTCAGCCGCTGACTGATCCCGGTCAGCTCCTGGACGCCGAACGCGGCGGCGATGGAGGTGTTGCGGATCAGCGCGCTGCCGACGCTGCCAAGCGGCTGGACCACGTTGCGGAACGCCTGCGGCAACACGACGAGCCGCAGCGTCTGCGAGAAGGTCAGGCCCAGCGCCCGCGCGGCCTCCGCCTGGCCCGCGTCGACGCCGTTCACCCCGGATCGCACGGCCTCGCAGACGAGCGCGGTGTGGTAGATCGTCAACGCCATGACGGCGAACGTGAAGTAGCTGAAGACGATGTCGACCTGCGGGAGTACGAAGACCACGAAGAAGAACACGATGGTCAGCGGCGTGTTACGAACGGTTTCCACGTAGGCCGTCCCCGCCCAGCGCAGCGGCGGAACCGGGCTGACCCGCATGGCCGCGAGGCCGGTGCCGAGGATCAGCGCGGACACGGCCGCGAACAGGCTCAGCCGAAGCGTCTGGACGAATCCCTCGCGGAAGATGTCGAGGTTGTCGAGGACGGCGTCGATGTGAGACCACCCGTAGTCAGCTCGGTGTTCGGAACGTTGCTCCGGGCGCCCGGCCATCCGTGCGGTCGCGGTACCCCGCGGTCGCGGTGGGCGGCCGGGACACCCGGCGTCAGCGCCCGGCGGCCCCGGGGCCCGGTGCGGGCCCGGGGCGCGCCGGGCGCCGAGGGTCAGGAAGTACGGAGGGTCAGGAAGTACGGAAGTACGGAGGTGCGGGAGGTGCGGAGGATCAGGAGGTGTAGCGGTCCACCGCGGGAGGCGTGGGCATGTCCGGCTCGACCTTGCCGATCGTGTCCTTGTAGGCCGTCTCGTACCGACCGTCGGTGTAGGCCGCTTCCAGCGTGTCGTTGATGAACGTGCGGAACTCGTCATCGCCCTTGGCGATGCCGATGCCGTAGGGCTCCGTGCTGAACGGCTCGCCGACCAGCTTGAAGGCGCCCGGGTCGGAGTCCATCAGGCCGAGCAGAATCGCGTTGTCGGTCGTGACCGCGTCCACCTGGCCGGCCTTGAGCGCCTCGGCGCACTTGCTGTAGACGTCGAACAGGGTCAGCTCGGCGTCCGGTGCCTGTGTGCGGATGCGCTCGGCCGGGGTGGAGCCGCTCACCGAGCAGACCTTCTTGCCCGCGAGCGTGTCCTTCCCGGTGATGGCGGTCTCGCCGGCCCGCACCATCAGCGTCTGACCGGCCACGTAGTACGGGCCGGCGAAGTCGACGACCTGCTTGCGCTTGTCGTTGATGGTGTAGGTGGCCACCACCAGGTCCACGCGGTGCTGCTCGATGAACGGCTCGCGGTTGGCCGAGACCGTCTCGACGAACTTGACCTTGTCCGCGGGGATCCCCAGCGCGTCGGTGATGATCCCGGCGATCTCGACGTCGAAGCCCTCGGGCTCGCCGCGCAGGTTCTTCAGGCCGAACAGCGGCTGGTCGAACTTCGTGCCGACGGTGATCGTGCCCGCCGACTGGAGCTTGGCCATCGTGCTCCCCGCCGGGAACGTGGTGGCGGTGGCGGCGGCCGGCTCGTCGGAGCTGTCGTCGTCGCCGCAGGCGGACAGCGTGAGCGAGCCGGCCAGTGCCGCGGCGAGCAGCAGGGCCGCGCCGCGCAGCGGCCGCCGCGGGCGGGAGCCCGAGGCCGCGCGGGTGGTGGAGTCGGTTGCGTCGATGGCGTCCGTGGGGGCCGTTCGCCGTTTGCTACGGGTGAGCGACATGCGCATGGGCGATCCTTTCCAGAAGTTCGACGTCGGGATTCAGATAGCGCTTTCTGCGGCTGCTGACCGCACCGCCGTAGGGGTGTTCGGTCCCACAATTCCAGTGGATGCGGTCGATGAGGGTCGGCTCCGCGACAGGGCCACCGATCATCCCGGTGTAGCCGGTCGGCGCCCGGTGCAGCTGGTCGGCCCGGCGTAATCCGATCGCGAACCGGCTGGGTCGGCTCCGGGGCACGACAGGTCTCGGCGGCGGGCTCGTTTCCGCTGGATCAATGAGTGAGGACCTTCGCCAGGAAGTCGGCGGCGCGTTCACTTGCCGGGGCGGCGAAAAAGTTCTTCGGCGGGGCCACCTCGAGCAGCCGGCCGTCGGCCATGAACACCACGCGGTCGGCCGCCGAGCGGGCGAAGCCCATCTCGTGCGTCACCACGATCATCGTCATGCCGGACGCGGCCAGCGACCGCATGACGTCCAGGACCTCCTGGATCATCTCCGGGTCGAGCGCCGACGTCGGCTCGTCGAAGAGCATCAGCTTCGGCTCCATCGCCAGCGCCCGGGCGATGGCCGCCCGCTGCTGCTGGCCGCCGGAGAGCTGGCGCGGGAGCCGGTCGGCCTTGTCCGCGATGCCGACACGTTCCAGCAGCGCCCGGGCTTTCTCCTCGGCCTCGGCGCGCCTGACGCCGTTCACCCTGCGCGGGCCGAGCGTGATGTTGTCCAGGATCGTGCGGTGCGCGAACAGGTTGAACGACTGGAACACCATGCCGACCTGGGCGCGCATGCGGGCCAGCTCCCGGCCCTCGGCGGGCAGCGGCCGGCCGTCGAAGGTGATGCGGCCCTCGTCGATGGTCTCCAGGCGGTTGACGCACCGGCACAGCGTCGACTTTCCCGAACCGGAGGGGCCGATGACGCACACGACCTCGCCGGCCTCGACCGTCAGGTTGATGTCATTCAGGACACGGTTCTTCCCGAAGGACTTGCTGACGCCTTCCAAGGTCACCAGCGGCATGTCGCCCTCCCGGCTCTTGTGATCGACGGGAGGCGGATGGGCGCGGCGCCAACGGAGACACGCGATCGACCGGAACTGCGGGACGGACGGGCCTGAACGGGTTCCGGCCATCGCATCATGGTCGTGAACATTTTCGAATGCTACGCCCCGATCATCCGCAATGGCGGTGTTCGCTCGGTGGTTTTACCTGTCAGGAACAGGATGTACCACGGACGCGGCGCACCCGGTGGCGGTCCCGACACGTCCGGCACGTTCCGGGGTGAAGCACACGGGCGTGTGTGGGCGCGGCAGGTGCTGGTCGGCCTCATCGGTCCAGCCGTGCGTCGGCCCGGTCGGCCCGCCTGGCCTGGTCGGCCCGCCGGCTCGACTCGTGCCCCCGGGCCCTGCCTGCCGAGCCTGCCGCGAGCGCACGTGCCGCGCCGGTCCCTGCGCTTGACGCGAAGGACGAGGTTCGAAGGAGTCGATCCCGGCGTGTCGAACGGTGTCCGGGTGCGGGCCGTAGGCTGGGTGGGTGAGCGGCCGTAGCTACCAGGTCCGGACGTTCGGCTGTCAGATGAACGTGCACGACTCCGAACGGCTCGCCGGCCTTCTCGAGTCCGCCGGCTACGTTCCGGCCCCGGAGGGGTCCGACGCCGACGTCGTCGTGTTCAACACCTGCGCTGTCCGTGAGAACGCCGACAACCGGTTGTACGGAAACCTCGGTCATCTGTACCCGGCGAAGAAGAGCAACCCGGCGATGCAGATCGCGGTGGGTGGCTGCCTCGCGCAGAAGGACCGGTCGGTGATCCTGGATCGCGCGCCCTGGGTCGACGTCGTGTTCGGCACCCACAACATCCATCGGCTGCCGGTGCTGCTCGAGCGGGCCCGGCACAACTCCGCCGCCCAGGTGGAGATCGCCGAGGCGCTCGAGGTCTTCCCGAGCAGCCTGCCGGCCCGCCGGGCCAGCCATCACTCGGCGTGGGTCAGCATCAGTGTGGGCTGCGACAACACCTGCACCTTCTGCATCGTGCCGAGCCTGCGCGGCGGTGAGCGCGACCGGCGTCCCGGCGACGTGCTCGCCGAGGTGGAGGCGCTGGTCGCCGAGGGCGCGCTGGAGATAACGCTGCTCGGCCAGAACGTGAACTCCTACGGGCGCTCACTGGGCGACCCGGGCGCGTTCGCGAAGCTGCTGCGCGCGTGCGGCCGGGTCGAGGGGCTGGAGCGGGTCCGTTTCACCTCACCGCATCCGCGCGATTTCACCGACGACGTCATCGAGGCGATGGCGCAGACGCCGAACGTGTGCCCACAGCTGCACATGCCGCTGCAGTCGGGGTCGGACGTGGTGCTGCGCCGGATGCGGCGCAGCTACCGCCGGGAGCGTTTCCTCGGCATCGTCGAGCGGGTCCGCGCGGCCATGCCGGACGCCGCGATCACCACCGACATCATCGTCGGATTCCCGGGTGAGACCGAGGCCGACTTCGCCGACACCCTGGACGTCGTCCGTACCGCGCGTTTCGCCGGGGCGTTCACCTTCAAGTACTCCCCGCGTCCCGGCACGCCCGCGGCCGAGATGGACGGCGCCGTCGATCCCGCGGTGGTCTCCGAGCGCTACGGGCGGCTCGCGAGCCTGCAGGACGAGATGTCGTGGGCGGAGAACCGGGCGCAGGTCGGGCGCCGGGTCGAGATCGTCGTGGCAGAGGGGGAGGGGCGCAAGGACTCCGCCACCGGCCGCCTCTCCGGACGCGCCCGCGACGGCCGCCTCGTCCACCTGCTGGTGACCGGGCCGCATGCGCAGGAGGGGCTCGTCCGGCCGGGCGACGTCGTGGAGACCGTGGTGACCAGGGGCGCGCCGCACCACCTGACGGCGGACGGCCCGCTGCTCACCCACCGCCGGACCCGCGCCGGTGATGCCTGGGCCGCCGGCCGCGCCATCGCCGGCGACACCCCGAGCCCGGAGGACCGCCCCGCGGTCTCTCTGGGGATGCCGCAGCTGCGCCCGAGCGCCCCCGCCGCGCGGTGACCCTGGTCGCCGCGGCTGTCTGCCCGCATCCGCCGCTGCTGGTCCCGCAGGTCGCCGGGGTGGACCCGGTCGAGGTCCGCGACCATGCCAGCGCGGCCGTCGCCCGGCTGTGCGCCCTCGCCCCGGACCACATCGTGGTCGTCGGCGACGATGCCGCGGACGCCCACTACGCCGGGTCGGCCGTCGGCTCGCTGGCCGGGTTCGGGGTCGACCTGAGCTTCTCGCTCGGTGCGTCGGGCACGGGTCCGGCCGTGCTCCCGCTGTCGCTCACCATCGGAGCCTGGCTGCTGCGTGAGGCGGGCTGGGCCGGGCGGTGCTCGGCCCGCGGGGTGCCGGCGGCGACCGGGCCGGCGGCGGCCGCCGCGATCGGCGCCGACCTCGTGGCCACCGCGGAGGCGGACGGGTCCCGGCTCGCCCTGCTGATCATGGGCGACGGGAGTGCCCGGCGGACGGTGAAGGCCCCCGGCAGCCTGGACCCGCGGGCCGCCGCGCACGACGCCTCGGTCTCCGCCGCGCTCGCCACGCTGGACGTCACGGCGCTGCTCGCCCTCGATCCCGCGCTCGCGGCCGACCTGCTCGCGCCGGGCCGGGCGTCCTGGCAGGTCCTCGCCGGCGCGCTGCGCCGCGCGACGCCGGGCGACCCGGCCCGCTCCTGGACGAGCCTGGTCCGCTACGACGACGCCCCGTTCGGGGTCGGCTACCTGGTCGTCGGATGGGAGCGCGCGGACGGCACCCGGGGCGACCGGCAGGAGAAGCGGGCCACCGCGCAGAGCGGCCGGTGACCGCGTCCCGTGACGGCGCCGGCCTGACCAACGGTGCCACCCGAGCCGATCAGGCCGGGCCGGTCATCGCGGTCGTCGGCCCGACCGGCGCCGGTAAGAGCGACCTGGCGGTCGAGATCGCCCTCGAGCTCGGTGGGGAGATCGTCAACGCCGACTCGATGCAGCTCTACCGGGGCATGGACATCGGCACGGCGAAGATCCCGATGGTCGAGCGCCGCGGCGTGCCCCACCATCTGCTGGACGTCTGGGAGATCACCCGCGCCGCGGACGTCGCCAGCTACCAGGCCGACGCCCGGCGGGTCGTCAGCGGCCTGCTCGCCGCCGGCCGGGTGCCGATCCTGGTCGGCGGATCTGGCCTGTACGTGCGGGCGGTTCTGGACGATTTGTCATTTCCCGGCACCGACCCGGCCGTCCGCGCCCGGCTCGAGCGCGAGCTCGCCGAGGTCGGGCCGGGGCCGCTGCACGAGCGGCTGACGGGGCTGGCGCCGACCGCCGCCGCGGCGATCCTGCCCGGCAACGGGCGGCGGATCGTGCGGGCGCTCGAGGTCGTCGAGCTCACCGGCACATTCGAGGCAACTTTGCCCGGATATCGATCGATTTATGACGTCGTTCAGGTCGGCGTGGACCGCCCGGACCTGGACACGCGGATCGCCGACCGGGTGGAGCTGATGTGGCGCGCGGGCTTCGTCGACGAGGTCGCGGCGCTCGCGGAGGCGGGGCTGCGCGACGGGCGGACCGCCTCGCGTGCCCTCGGATACGCGCAGGTCCTGGCCGTCCTCGACGGAGCAATGGACTCCATGGACGCGGCCAAACAGGCCACAACAACGGCCACCAGGCGCTTCGCTCGTCGGCAAAGATCCTGGTTCCGGCGTGATCCGCGGATATCCTGGCTGGAATTTCCGGATGTCGCCGCGGCGCTCGCCGAGGTACGACGTCTGGTGGGTTCGCTCTGATATCGGGTTCGCTCTGACGTGTGGCCGGCCCAGCGCCGCGGGACCTTCGCCTGACCCGTCGGCCCGGGTCCCGGCCCATCCCGGCGTCTGGAGAGTTCGACGTGACCGCGCTCGACCTTGCCCTGGTTCCCGCGCTGTACGCCTCGTTCGACGACGGTTCGCTACGCCTGCACTACCAGCCGGACGTCGACCTTCGTAACGGCTCCGTCCCGGGGATGCAGGCGCGGCCCCGCTGGGCGCACGCCGAGTTCGGGCTGCTCGGCCCGGCGGCCTTCATGCGCGTCGCCGAGGCCGCCGGACTGGTCGGCCAGGTACACCAGTGGGTGCTGCGGATGGCGGTCACGGAGGCGCGGACCTGGCACCGGATGGCCGCGGGGACCTCCGTCCGCCCGCCGCGGCTGTGGGTGCGCATCGACGGCCGTCATCTCGCCCGCCCGGAGTTCCTCGCCGAGGTGGAGCGGCTGGTGCTGGGGCGGTCGCTGCCGGCGGGCGCCGTCGGCCTGCAGTTCACCGAGGACACGCTGGCGTTCGCGCCTCCCGCGCTGCCCCGCCTGCTGGCGCGGCTGCGGGACCTCGGCGTCGCGGTGGGCGTCGACGCGTTCGGCACGTGGTACGGCTCGTTGTCCACCCTCGACGTGCTCCCGCTGGACCTGGTGCGGATCGACGGGCAGTTCCTGCGGGCGACGATCCGCGACATGGAGGGCGAGGCGGCCTTCGCCTCCCTGGTGGGCGTGGCGCATCGGCGGCGCATGGTCGTCGTCGCCGAGGACGTCGACACCGCGGTGCTGGCGGACCGGGTCGGCAGGCTGGACTGCGACCGGGTGTCCGGGCCGCTCTTCTGCCCGCCGGTACCGGTGGAGGACGCCCGCATGATCGCGCTCGGCCGCGGCCGGCCGGACAGGTGGTACAAGCCGTCCGCTGAGACCCGGGCCGAGCCCGGCTTCCGGCCGGCGAGCCAGCCCGGGTGGTCCGGCGCCACCCCCGGCCGCCCTGGCCCTCGGCCTGGACGTCCCGGCGACCAGTACGGGCGTCCTGGCGACCCGCAGGGACGTCCCGCCCAGCCGACGCGTTCGGGAGGTACCGCGCAGTCAGGAGGTACCGCGTATCCGGGTGGTTCGGGGCGAGGGGACCGTTCGCGGGCGGCTGCCGCGGGGTGAGCCCGCCGCGGCCGTACGATCGCGGCGTGCGCTTCGTCAAGGGACACGGAACGGGTAACGACTTCGTCATCCTGCCGGATGCCGACGGCGAGCTCGATCTCAGCCCCGAGCTGGTGCGGGCGCTGTGCCACCGGGGCACCGGCATCGGCGCCGACGGGGTGCTGCGGGTCGTGTTGACCGCGGCCGAGCCCGCCGCCGGCGACAGTGCGGCCGCCCGCTGGTTCATGGACTATCGCAACGCCGACGGGTCGATCGCCGAGATGTGCGGCAACGGGATCCGGGTGTTCGCCCGCTATCTCGTCGACGCGGGTTACGCCGCGCCCGGCCGTCTCGTCATCGCCACCCGGGCCGGCCTGCGGGCGGTCGAGGTGCCGACGGGCGGCGACGTCACCGTCGAGATGGGACCGCCCGAGCTGGCCGCCGGCCCGGTGCCGGTCACGGTCGCCGGGCGGGAGTTCGCCGCCGTGCCGGTCTCGATGGGGAACCCGCACGCGGTCTGCTTCGCCGACGACCTCGACCCGGCCGGCCTGGCGCGCCTGGATCTGCGCGCGCCGGCCTATCCGGCCGCCGCCTTCCCCGAGGGCGTGAATGTCGAGGTCGTCGTCCCGGCTCCGGACGGGGTCGCCATGCGGGTCTTCGAGCGGGGCGTCGGTGAGACCGCGTCCTGCGGCACCGGCGCGTGTGCCGTCGCTGTGGCCTGGGCGGCCCGCAATGGCGATGGGCCGCCCGCAGAGGTCGAGGTCGACCTCCCCGGCGGGCGGCTGACCGTCGGCTGGCGGGAGTCGACCGTCCTGCTCAGTGGCCCGGCCGTGCTGGTGTCGGACGGTGTCCTTCGTCCCGACTGGCTGCGCGCGGCGGGTGGCTTCGGCCCGGCGGCTCCCGCGGGCGAGCGGCGTCCGAGCGTTGTCGGGGCCGGCTGAGCGCGGCCGGGGCAGGCAGGGCGAAGTCCCTCGATCTCCCTCGGGGACCCGTAGCGCGTGGGTGCGCCCGGGCGTCGGGCCGGGTGCCCGACTCAGGTCCGCCGATGTCGTCCGGTGGCGGGCGCCGTCCGGTAAAGGGTTCGCGATCGCGGGTACGCCGTGTCACCCTGGGGATGACGGTGTTTCATCGGCCGGGCGAACCCGGCTGATGGGGCGAAAGAGTGCCGTCCCGGCCGGGGCGGACTGGAATGACGCGGTCACCGTGCCGCGTTGAGAACGGATGGTATGAGTCTTCGCGCTGACGCCGCTGTGGCGTCCACCCGGCATCTGAAACTGCACTCGGGCGAAAACGACGGCCACGAGGGTCGTGACGGTCGCGCCGGCACCGCGCTCGCCCTGGCCGAGGCCGACGGGTTCTCGTTCTTCGACGAGGAGGGCGACGGGCTCGACCTGGAGGACCGTGGCGCGCTGCGCCGTGTCCCGGGCCTCACCACCGAGCTCGAGGACGTCACCGAGGTCGAGTACCGCCAGCTCCGGCTGGAACAGGTCGTTCTGATCGGGGTGTGGACGTCGGGCTCGCAGGTCGAGGCCGAGGCGTCCATGGCGGAGCTGGCCGCGCTCGCCACCACCGCCGGCTCGGTCGTGCTCGACGCGCTCGTGCAGCGCCGGGACAGGCCCGACGCAGCGACCTTCGTGGGCTCCGGCAAGGCCAAGGAGCTCGCCGAGATCGTACTGGCGACCGGCGCGGACACGGTGATCTGCGACGGCGAGCTGACCCCCGGCCAGCTGCGCCAGCTCGAGGAGGTCGTCAAGGTCAAGGTGATCGACCGGACGGCGCTGATCCTCGACATCTTCGCCCAGCACGCGACGTCGCGCGAGGGCAAGGCGCAGGTCGAGCTCGCCCAGCTGCAGTACATGCTGCCGAGGCTGCGCGGCTGGGGTGAGTCGATGTCCCGGCAGGCCGCCAGCGGCGGCCGGGCGCCGATCGGTACCCGTGGCCCCGGTGAGACGAAGATCGAGACGGACCGTCGCCGGCTGCGCGCGCGCATCACCAAGCTGCGCCGAGAGCTCACCGGGATGGCCACCGTCCGGGCGACCAAGAGGTCGTCACGCCGCCGCGGTGCCGTTCCCGCCGTCGCGATCGCCGGCTACACCAACGCCGGCAAGTCGTCGCTGCTCAACCGACTGACCGGGGCGGGCGTACTGGTCGAGGACGCGCTGTTCGCGACCCTCGACCCGACGGTGCGCCGGGCCACGCTGCCCGACGGCCGGATCTTCACCCTGGCCGACACGGTCGGCTTCGTGCGCCACCTGCCGCACCAGATCGTCGAGGCGTTCCGCTCGACGCTCGAGGAGGTGGTGGACGCCGACCTCGTCCTGCACGTCGTCGACGGTTCGGCCCCGGACCCGATGGGGCAGATCTCGGCCGTGCGCGAGGTGCTCGCCGAGATCGACGCGGCCGGGGTGCCCGAGCTCATCGTGGTCAACAAGGTGGACGCGGTCGACCCGACCACGCTCGCCGTCCTGCGTCAGGCGGTGCCGGACGCCATCTTCGTCTCGGCGCGGTCCGGGGCGGGGCTGCAGGAGCTGGTGGAGGCGCTCTCGGCGCGGATACCGCACCCGGAGGTCGAGATGTCCCTGCTGGTGCCCTACACCCGGGGCGATCTCGTCTCCCGCATCCACCAGATCGGCGAGGTGCTTCGAGTTGAGCACACCGGCAAGGGCACCGAGGTCGCCGCGCGCGTGCCCGTGGGCCTGGCCGCCGAGCTGGAGCCGTTCCGCGCCTGACGGCCCTGCCTGAACACCAGCCCCGACGGAACACCGCGAGCTGAACACCGCACCGGTCAGACGCCTGACGTCTGACCGGTGCCCGGCCTGCCCGGTGCCGGCCGCGTGCCGGGGATCAGACCCGGCGCATCACCGCCACGATGCGGCCGAGGATGGTCGCGTCCTCGGCCGGGATGTCGGAGAATGCCGGGTTCTCCGGCGCCAGCCACACCCGGCCGTCGCGCTGCCGGAACCGCTTGACCGTGGCCTCCCCATCGATCATCGCCGCGACGATCTCGCCGTTGTCCGCCACCGGCTGCTGCCGGACGACGACGAAGTCGCCGTCACAGATGGCGGCATTGATCATCGACTGGCCGACCACCTTGAGCAGGAACAGAGTTCCCTCGCCGACGATCTCCTTCGGCAGCGGGTAGACGTCCTCGATCGCCTGCTCGGCGAGGATCGGCCCACCGGCGGCGATCCGCCCCACCAGGGGGACGTAGGTGGGCGTGCCGGCCTCCAGCGCCGTGGTCTCGGCGGGTGCGCCGGCCGCCGCCGCGGCACCCGCGCGGGAACGCCCGCCGGCCTTCGCGCCGCCGATCGGAAGCACCTCCATCGCCCGCGGCCGGTTCGGGTCGCGCCGGAGGAACCCCTTCTCCTGCAGCACCTTGAGCTGGTGTGCCACGCTGCTGGTGCTGGTCAGGCCGACAGCCTCGCCGATCTCCCGGACGCTCGGCGGGTATCCACGCCGCTCCACCGCGGACCGGATGACCTCGAGCACCTTCTTCTGCCGCTGCGTCAGGCCCGAGGCGTCCGCGGGGCTGTCGGGAAAATCCCGGACGTTGCCACGGGTGTCACCTCGGCGGGTACCCCGTTCCTGGCTGGTCATCGCTTACCGCTCTCCTGTCGATGCTTCCGCGCGGCGGATGGTGCCACCGGCGGCTGCCAAGGACCGGGTGGTCGACGGCCCGGCTCCGCCAACACCCACCCGGTCGTTCCAATGCTTTGTCCGATTAGTAACTTTTGATCGGTTCGGCTGATCGGTTTGGCAGGGTCCTTCGTGCTCGGTTCATCTCGCACGATCGTCCACAACTGATCGTCCTTGACGGTAGTCGGCCGGTCGCCGAATCTCAAACGTCTGTTCGAGCGTGTCGGGGGAAGTGTGCGTGGCGGCCGTGTAAGAATCGCTCAGGCGTTCGATCGAACGAGTGTTCGCGCCTGGGAGGTTGGCATGACCGACGGTGGCGGTGCGGCCGGTGGGAATGCGTCAGTTCGGCGGGGTCACCCGGTGTCTCGCAGCTGCGCGCTGCGGCAGGGTGCGCAGGTCGCGACGGGTGCGCGGGGGGCGCGCGGCGTGCGTGGAGCCGCGGTGGGCGGAGTCGCCGTCCGTGGCCGCGGGGTGCGGGGGGTGGCGGTGCGCGGCATGGGCCGCGTGCCGGTAGGGCGCCCGGTTCGCTCTCGTGGCGCCCGATGTGGTCTCTCGGGGGCTGCTCCGGCCGCCACGGTGCCGCCCGGTGAGTCCAGGCGGGGCGGTGAGCGGCGATCCGGGGCGTCCGTCATCGAGATGCCCGGCATGTGGTGGCGTGAGGCAGCCGTCGGGCTGGTCGCGGCCGGGTCGGCCGCCGCGGCGCCCGGGCCGCGTCCTGGGCCGAGTGGGCAGTCCCAGCCCCAGCGTCCCCGGCCTCAGCCCCACGCCCGGCCTGAAGCTCGACCTCGACCTCGGGCCGGGTCCCGGTCCCGGTCGCGGGCCGGTGGGCGGGGGAGGCCGGGTGCGCGGCCGCCGCTGCGGCTGACCAGGCGCGGCCGCATCGTCGTGGTGGCGCTGGCGAGCACGCTCCTCGGCCTTGTCTTCTCGTTGGTGCTGGTGACGGCGTCACAGGCGTTCACCGGCGTCCCGGTGAGCTACCGGACGCACGTCGTGCGGTCCGGGGAGACACTCTGGGAGATCGCCCACGAGGCCGCCCCCGAGGCCGACACCCGCGACACCGTCCGCGGGCTCATGACCCTGAACGGCCTCGACACGGTGACGCTCATGCCCGGTCAGGAGCTCCGGCTCCCCTGACCCGGCTTTCCTGCTGCGGCCCCGATGCCCCGATAGCTCGGCGGCCCGGCATGCCCGGGGCTTTCGGTGCGTCAGGTGTTGCGGCTGCCCCACCGAGGGCACGTCCGGCTGGTGTCACCGCCTGTCGTGGCCCCGGCGCGGGCTGGCGAGAACACACCTGAGGACCACATGCGCCGGAGGGGCCGGTGTCGGATCTGTCGGGGGTGTGCGCTACGGTGGACACAACATCTTGTAGTTGCAGCACCGCAAGTCATCCACAGGTTGTTACACAGGTAATCCACAGGGCCTTGACCGTCTGTCCGCAGGGCCGCCGGTCGAGGTGACGGAACCCAGTCGGACGCACCCCGCGGGCGGCAGTGTCAGCCTGCCCGGGGTGGAGGGGAGCGGACCATGCGGTGCCCTTTCTGCCGGCATCCCGACAGCCGTGTCGTCGACAGCAGGGAGGCCGAGGAAGGCGCCGCGATCCGGCGCCGGCGGTCGTGTCCGGCCTGTGGCCGTCGGTTCACGACCATGGAGGAGGCCTCCTTGCGGGTCCGTAAGCGCAGCGGGGCCACCGAGCCCTTCAGCCGCGCGAAGGTGATCGTGGGAGTGCGCAAGGCGTGCCAGGGTCGCCCCGTCCGGTCGGACGATCTGGCGCTGCTGGCGGAGCGGGTCGAGGAGACGGTGCGTTCCTCGGGCTCCGCGGAGGTGGCCGCCGAGGATGTCGGCCGAGCGATCCTCGGCCCCCTCCGGGAGTTGGACGAGGTGGCCTACCTCCGCTTCGCCTCCGTCTACCTGGCGTTCGAGTCGCTCGGCGACTTCGAGGCGGCGATCGCGGCCCTGCGTGCCGAGTCGGCTGGCGGCGGTGAGTCGCCCGTCGCCGGGAAGCCGACCGCGATGCCGGCGGCCACCGGGGCCTCGGCTGTCGTCGTTCCGGTGACCACGGGCCCACGGGCGGCGGCCGGCCCCTGACGTACCGGCCCGAGGTCCCGGAACCGGGATCCGGGCGTCCATGAGTGACCCAGCCTGATCCGCGCCGGCCTCACGAACCCGGGCAGGTGGGCCGCCTGCCGCCTGCCGGCTCCGGCATCGCGGGCCGGGAGCGGGGGAGGCGTCGAGGCGCGGTCCGGCGAGCGTCCAGGTCCGTGTAACGACCTGGAATGGAACCAGCCTGGAGCCGTGTCGGTGCGGAGCCGGAGCCACACGGTCTCGGAGCCGCGGTGGTCCGTGTACTGCGCGAGGCCACGGGAGCCGCCCGCGGCGCACGTAATACAGGCATCGGCGCATGCGCCGCGGCCAGCACCTTTGCACCTGATGTTCGGACCCGACCACCAGTGCCCCTGCCCCGCCCCTGCCCCGCCCCCGACCCGATCCCGTCCGGCGCGGCCACGGGCATCGAGCGCCACCAGCCGGACCGGCCACCTCGGATACGCCGCCGTGCCCGCCAGATCCGGCACGGCCTCAGGCCCCACATACCGTCCCAGACCCCACGCACGCCCCGGCCGATCAGCGGAACAGCTGATCCGGCCATCCCGCCCTGCACTGCCGGCGCCGGGCCGGACCTGCCCGGACCATGCCTGACCAGGCCTGATCCGGGCACGTAAGTCCGGTGGCCGCTGTTTGAACCCATCGAACGCGAACACGAGGAGCGCTATGACCGAGACCCGCGGCAAGGGGAACAGATCGGCCGCGAAGGTGGCCGGGCTGAAGATCCGGCGGGTTCGCACCACGCCTGGAGTCCACCCCTACGACGAGGTGGAGTGGGAGTCCCGCGACGTCGTCATGACGAACTGGCGGGACGGATCGGTCAACTTCGAGCAACGTGGGGTGGAGTTCCCGACCGCCTGGTCGGTCAACGCCTCCAACATCGTCGCCAGCAAGTACTTCCGCGGCGCGCTCGGCTCGCCCGATCGGGAGTCGTCGCTGCGCCAGCTCATCGACCGGGTCGTGCTCCGCTACGGCGCGGCCGGCCGCGAGCACGGCTACTTCGCGTCGGAGAGCGACGCCGAGATCTTCGAGCACGAGCTGACCTGGATGCTGCTGCACCAGGTCTTCAGCTTCAACTCCCCGGTCTGGTTCAACGTCGGGACGGCCGCGCCGCAGCAGGTGTCGGCGTGCTTCATCCTCGCAGTGGACGACACCATGGAGTCGATCCTCAACTGGTACCGGGAGGAGGGCCTGATCTTCAAGGGCGGCTCCGGTGCCGGTCTCAACCTCTCCCGAATCCGCTCCTCGAAGGAGCTCCTCTCCTCCGGCGGCACCGCGTCCGGCCCGGTCAGTTTCATGCGCGGCGCCGACGCCTCGGCGGGCACCATCAAGTCGGGCGGGGCGACGCGGCGCGCGGCGAAGATGGTCGTCCTCGACGTCGACCATCCCGACGTCGTCGAGTTCGTCGAAACCAAGGCGCGTGAGGAGGACAAGATCCGCGCGCTGCGCGACGCCGGGTTCGACATGGACCTCGGCGGGCGCGACATCGCCTCGGTGCAGTACCAGAACGCCAACAACTCGGTGCGGGTCAACGACGAGTTCATGCGCGCCGTGGTCGACGGGACGTCCTTCGACCTGCGGGCGCGTCTCGACAACCGGGTGATCGAGTCGGTGGACGCCCGCGGGCTGTTCCGCACGATCTCCCAGGCCGCCTGGGAGTGCGCCGACCCGGGCATCCAGTACGACGGCACGATCAACGACTGGCACACCTGCCCGGAGTCCGGCCGGATCTCCGCGTCGAACCCGTGCTCGGAGTACGTCCACCTGGACAACTCGAGCTGCAACCTGGCCTCGCTGAACCTGATGAAGTTCCTGCGGCCGGACCGCACCTTCGACACCGAGACGTTCGTCGCGTCCGTCGAGCTGATCATCACGGCGATGGACATCTCGATCTGCTTCGCGGACTTCCCGACCCCGGAGATCACCAAGGTGACCCGGGCGTACCGGCAGCTCGGTATCGGGTACGCCAACCTGGGCGCGCTGCTCATGGCCAGCGCCCGCGCGTACGACTCCGACGGGGGCCGGGCGCTCGCCGCCGCGATCACCTCGCTGATGACCGCCACCGCCTACCGCCGCTCGGCGGAGCTCGCCGGCACCGTCGGGGCCTACGACGGCTTCGCCCGCAACGCCGACGCCCACCGGCGGGTCGTGCGCAAGCACTCGGCGGCGAACGACGCCGTGCGCACCGTGCACGCGGAGGAGGCCCGCCTGATCACCGCGGCCTCGAAGGAGTGGGAGCGCGCGCTGTCGGTGGGGGAGAAGCACGGCTGGCGCAACGCCCAGGTCAGCCTGCTGGCCCCGACCGGGACGATCGGCCTGGCGATGGACTGCGACACCACCGGGATCGAGCCGGACCTGGCCCTGGTGAAGATGAAGAAGCTGGTCGGCGGGGCCAGCATGAAGATCGTGAACCAGACGGTGCCCGCGGCGCTGCGCGCGCTGGGATACGCCGAGGAGACGATCGAGGCGATCGTCGAGTACATCGCCGAGCACGGCCACGTCGTCGACGCCCCCGGCCTGCGCACCGAGCACTACGAGGTGTTCGACTGCGCCATCGGGGACCGCGCGATCAGCCCGATGGGCCACGTCCGGATGATGGCCGCCGTCCAGCCGTTCCTCTCCGGCGCCATCTCCAAGACGGTGAACATGCCGGCGACGGCCACCGTCGCCGAGGTCGAGGAGATCTACCTCGAGGGATGGCGGCTCGGCCTCAAGGCCCTCGCGATCTACCGGGACAACTGCAAGGTCGGCCAGCCACTGACGGATGTGAAGGGCGCGAAGCGGGACGCCGACGCGGCGGCCGAGGTGGCCTCCGACGTGGCCGCCCGGGCCGCCGCCGGAGCGGCCGCGGCCGCGGTAGCGGCAGGGGCAGGGGCAGCGGCGCCGTCCGCCGCGGCGGCGCAGCCCGCGGTCGGCCCCGGCGCTCCCGGCCCGCACTGGCCGGCCGGGCCCGGTGAGCACCGGCCCGTCCGCCGCAGGCTGCCGAAGACACGCCCGTCGCAGACCGTCTCGTTCAGCGTCGGTGGCGCCGAGGGGTACATGACCGCCGGCTCCTACCCGGACGACGGCCTCGGCGAGGTCTTCATCAAGATGTCCAAGCAGGGCTCCACCCTCGCCGGTGTGATGGACGCGTTCTCGATCGCGGTGTCCATCGCGCTGCAGTACGGCGTGCCGCTGGAGGCCTACGTCAGCAAGTTCATCAACATGCGGTTCGAGCCGGCCGGTATGACCGACGACCCGGACGTGCGGATCGCCCAGTCGATCATGGACTACCTGTTCCGCCGGCTGGCCCTGGACTACCTGACCGAGGAGCAGCGCGCGGAGCTGGGCATCCTGTCCGCCTCGGAGCGGACGCGGCGGCTGTCCGACCAGGCCGGCGGCGGCCCGGCCGTGGCGGCGGAGCCGGAGATCGACATCGAGTCGCTGCGGGCGTCCGCCCCGGTCGAGGGCGGCTCGGCCCCGGCAGCCAGCGCCGGTGTGGCGCCGGCCGGGTCAGCGCCGGCGGCGGCCGGACCGGCGGCGGCCGGACCGGGCGTGGGCGGCGGGCCGGAGCTGGTCGTGCAGGAGCTGCGGCTGGCCATGCCGGGCGGTTCGCTGACCGCCCAGACGGTGGTCGACGCGCCGCTCTGCTTCACCTGCGGTGTGCACATGCGCCCGGCCGGCAGCTGCTACGTCTGCGAGCAGTGCGGCTCCACCAGCGGTTGCAGCTGACCTCTTCCGTAGCCAGAAGTGAGGTGTCCCAGCGGCACATCGAGTCGCTGGGACACCTCACCTCGCCGGCGGCCGTCAGCGGCCTCCGGGTTCCGTCCGTCAGGCGGGGGTGCGGGTGGTGGGGATGGCCGCCTGGGCCCGGGAGGTCGGGCGGGCGCCGTTGTCGAGCATGTCCACCAGCAGGGCGGCCGTCCAGGAGAAGCGGTTGCTGCCGGCGCCGGAACCGTCGAGCGGTGAGTAGTACTCGTACATCGATCCCGACGACACGATCACGTCGAGGGTGTTGCGGCGGATCGCGGCGGCGGCCTCGGTCCGGCCGTAGCGGTCCAGGCCGTCCGCGATCAGCCAGTTCATGTTGACCCACACCGGGCCCTGCCAGTAGCAGCGAGGCAGGAAGGCGGGGTCGTCGGTCGGCACGCTGGCGATGCCGTACTGGGCCCAGTACCGCGGTGACATGAGCGTGTCCACCATGTCGTCCACCTGGGACTCCGGCACCACGCCCGCGTACAGCGGCAGGAAGCCGGCGATGGTGTGGTGGCGCAGCAGCTCGCCGGTGCGGAAGTTCCGGCTGTAGTAGACACCGTCCGAGCACAGCTCGTTAAGGGCCGAGCGGGTCCGGCGCATCGAACGGGACAGCCAGCGCGGGATGCGCACCCCGGCCTCGGCCGCGATCGTCTCGAGATGCTCGTTGGCCCGGGCCAGGATCGCGTTGAAGGCCACGTCCTGCACGAGCGGGACGAAGGTGGAGCGGATCGTCCGGAAGTCGTACCGGCTGCGGCGCAGCTCGCGGACGATCCGGTAGAGCGTGAACAGGTCCGCCGAGGTCAGCCGCTCGTCCGGTGGCACCTCCTTGGAGTCGCGGCGCAGGGCGTCGAGCGCGTCGTCGCCGTTGATCCGGCGCAGCGCGCGCACCGCCCGGGGAGCGACCGGCTTGGTCATCTCCATCCAGGTGGGGGTGTTGTCCATCCCGGATTCCCAGGAGTGGACCAGCGTCACCAGGCCGGTGTCGTCGGGGTCGCGCTCGCGGTAGAGCCACTCGTGGAAGCGCACCAGGCCCGGTGCGAGCCGCCGGTAGAAGTCGGCCCGGTCCTCCCTGCTCATCGCCTGGCCCACCCGCACGGCCGCCTCGGCGATCATCGGCGGCTGGGTGACGCCGGTCGACTGGACCCCGCCGGCGGTCGTGCAGACCCGGTCGCAGCGCCAGCGCTGCGGACCCGCGTGGTAGTAGTCGGTCGTCTCGGCGAAGATCACGTGCGGGATCATGCCGCCGGGCCACTGGCCGCGCAGCAGCGAGAGCAGCTCGGCGGCGGCACGCGCCGGGTCGAGGTGGCGCAGGCCGATGGCGATGAAGCAGCTGTCCCACAGCCACTGGTGCGGGTAGAGCGTCGGCGACGGCCGGGTGATGTCACCAAGGTCGTTGGCGCGCAGCACCGCCACTGCCGTCTCGCGCACCGCGGCGATGTCCGCCGACAGGGGGATTTCCGCGGCCGGCGGCGAGATCGCCCCGCCCGACGCGGCGCCCGCGCGGGCGTCCACCGCTGTGTCGGGTGCGACGACTGTGCCGGATGCGACGACTGTGTCGGGTGCGACCGGTGCGACGGCCGCGCCGGGTCCGCCGTGCCCGTTGGTGTGGGTACCGGGACCGCCGGCGCCGGCAGTGATGGGGCTCACATCGGTGGTGCCGGCCGGGTCGGCGCTCCCGGTGCGTGCGGCGGGGGCGACCGGCGAGGCGACCGCCGCGTGGTCCGAGGGTGGCCGGTTGGTGCCCGTGCCCACCACTGACGGTGGTACGCCCGGATGGTCCGCTTGTGTCCTCCGCGGCGCCGCGGTGGTCGTGCTGTCGGGCACGGTCGCGGGCGCGGCGCCGGTCGCGGTGCTGGGCGTGGCGGCGGGTGGGTTGGAGCTGGATGTGGCTGGCGCGGGCATCGGGGAGACCGACATCGTGAGAGAGTAGCGGTCACGCGGCGTACTCGCCTGGTGGGGGTGCCCGGTGTGGCCCGGCTAACGGGATGCCGTTGCCGTGGGGTTACCGAGCTGGTGCTCCGCGCGGTTTCCGGGCCGGCGGCGCAGGAAAAAGTCCGGTTCGGAGGGCATGTCCGGGCCGCCGGCGGCTGTCGGGCCCGGCCCGCCACGCACGTCCCGAACTTCTTCGCGTCGTTCCGGGGCGATCCGCGGTTCGCTACGTAGGGTAATTATTGGTCGGCTGGCGAAAAGATCTTCGCTGCCGGTCGGCCGCGTGGCGGGCGGCTCCGGGAGGGCTTGCCGGCCACGGGAGGAAATCCCGTTCGGTGGCGAGCGGGGTGTGCGTCGGGGCTGGCGTGACCGGTGTTACGGGCGCGGTGCTCGGCGTGGGCCGCGCGGTGTGCGCAGATGGTGCGAGGGGTGGTGCGGTCGGTGTGCGTCGCGCGTTCGCCGCGGGGTGTGCCGCCGCCGCGCCGGTCCGTGGGCGAGTCGGGCTCGCCCGTCAACGGGCCATCGCTTCTCGTGGCCCGCGCCACATCGGCGAACCGGACCACATGGGGGTGCGTGAAGGGGCGCCCACCGGGTAGTGCCGTGGTCTGCCGGTAATCCGATTCGTCCCCGCGCCGTCCGGCCGGGTCGAGGAAGGAGTCCGTCGCGTGACCGTGCGAGGCGCCGTACCCTCGCGCGAACACGGTGAAGGTGACGCCGATCTCTGGATTGCGCTCCCTAAGGTGTCACGGCAACCACTCTCCGTTGTGAAAGGTCACCGATAGTCGAGGGTGAACGTCGCGCGTCGTCGAGATAGTTGCTCGTTCCCGCCACAGCACACGATCTGCCAGGTAGTCTTCGCGACAGCGGGTTCAGCGGCCCGATGGCAGGGGTCTACACTTCCCAGTAGGCCCGGCGATCGCTGACGTCCGGCTGTGCCTTCACGGGGAATGGTTGCGTCTGTTCAGTCGTTACCTCTCGTGCAAGCAACTAGACGACCCACCCGCACCGACCATCGGATCTGCCACTGATGACGCTGCCTGCCCTGGAACTAGCCGAGCGCACCGACGAGTCACGCCCGCGCCCGCGGCGTACCCGTCGCTCCGCTTCTCCTGTCCGTAACACTCCAAGCCGCACGCTGGCCGCGGTCCCCGACGAGCTCGACGAGCTCGATGTCTCCGCCGTCGCGGAACTCATCGCGCGTGGCCGCGAGACCGGCGAGCTCAGCCGTTCCGAGCTCCGTGAGGCTCTCGAGGCCGCCGACATCGGCGTCGAGCTGCTGCCCGCGCTGATCTCCCGCCTGGGTGCCGCCGGGATCGACCTCGTCGAAGAAGAGGAAGAGGAGCGCGTCACCCCCGGCGCTCCGGCCGCCGGCCGCACGGTCGCCGACCACGCCGGCACCGCCGACCTCGTCCGCATGTACCTGCGGGAGATCGGCAAGGTCCCGCTGCTCAACGCCGCTCAGGAGGTCGAGCTCTCCAAGCGCGTCGAGGCGGGCCTGTTCGCCGAGCACAAGCTCGACACCGACCAGGACCTGGCCGACGACCTGCGCCGGGATCTCGGCGTGCTGGTCACCGACGGCCAGGCTGCCAAGCAGCAGCTGGTCTCGGCCAACCTGCGCCTGGTGGTGTCGGTCGCCAAGAAGTACAGCGGCCGGGGTATGACGCTGCTGGACCTCGTCCAGGAGGGGAACCTGGGTCTGATCCGCGCGGTCGAGAAGTTCGACTACGCGAAGGGCTACAAGTTCTCCACCTACGCCACCTGGTGGATCCGGCAGGCGATCGGCCGCGCGCTGGCCGACCAGGCCCGCACGATCCGTATCCCGGTGCACGTGGTCGAGCAGATCAACAAGATCACCCGGCTGCAGCGCCAGCTTGTCTCGACCCTCGGCCGCGAGCCGACGGACGAGGAGCTCGCGCTCGAGCTGGACATGCCGATCGAGCAGGTCGTCGAACTGCGCCGCTACGCGCAGGACACGGTCAGCCTGGAGACGTCCGTCGGTGACGACGGCGACTCCGTGCTCGGCGACTTCATCGAGGACTCGGACGCGACGTCGCCCGCCGACGCCGCCTCCTACGGCGCCATGCAGGACGAGATCGACAACGTCCTCGGTGCGCTGAACCCTCGTGAGCGCGAGGTCATGCGGCTGCGTTTCGGGCTCGCCGACGGGAAGCAGCACACCCTCGCCGAGGTCGGCAACCGGCTCGGGCTCACCCGTGAGCGCATCCGCCAGATCGAACGGGACACGCTGCGGGAGCTGCGCAAGCCGGCCGTGGCCGGAAGGCTGCGCGAGTTCCTCGACTGAGGAGCCGGCGTCTGGGACGAGGTCGTCGTGTGGGCGCCGGCATCGCGGGCCGGCACCCATGACCGCCCGGGGTGTGGGCCATACGGTCCCGCTCCGGCAGGGGTGGTCGGAGGCCGGATCTTCGCCTGAGGGCGAGGATCCGGCTTTTCCCTTTGCCTGCCTGTGCCGTCCGCCTGCGCGTCCCTGCGCTGCCCTGCCTATGCGCCGGCGGTGCGTGCGCCGGTGGGCGCGGCGAGGGCGTCCAGCGGACCGTCGACGGCGATCCCGCCGGCCTGCGTCATCCGCGCGCGCTCGCCCTGCCACCACCAGCCCGGGAACCTCGCCAGGTGCTTCTGGAGCAGCCACGAGCCGGTCGGGTCGCCCCACACGAACAGGGGCGCCGACGGCATCGGCGCGGTGACGACCAGCTCCCCGGCACCGCCACCGGGCACCTCCCGGCCGGACGGGTCCACGACGGCCACCGCGCACCCCAGCGCACGGCCCGCCTCGCCGGCCCGCACCGGGTCGGTCGGCAGCCCTGTGACCAGCGCGGTGCAGACCTCCGTGCCGCCGCTCATGGCGACGAAGGCCACCGACGGGCTCACCGTGTCGTAGACCCAGGCACCGGCCTCGGGGGTGAACGGGGCCCCGAACGCACCGACCGTGCGCAACAGCGAGAGATCCGCGACGCGGCCCGGCACCAGCCCCACCCGCCGGCAGGCCTCGACGAGGGCCACGGAGACGCCCAGGCAGGTGACGTCCACCGCCTCGGCGAGCCGCCACAGGATGGACACGTCCGGGTGGCTCGGGCTGCCGTCGTAGAGCACGATCGTCGCGCCGGTGAGCAACCCGGAGACCTGGTAGTTCCACATCATGCCGCTGGTCGTGCCGTACCAGCAGAAGCGGTCGTCCGGGCCGAGATCGAGGTGCAGCACCAGCGACTTCAGGTGTTCCAGCAGGATCCCGCCGTGCCCGTGGACGACCGGCCTGGGCGGGCCGGCGATCTCGTCGGCGAACAGGATCCACAGCGGCGCGTCGAACGGCAGCCGGGTGAAGGCCGGCTCCGCCTCGGCGGCGAGCAGGTCGTCCCAGGTGAGCAGGCCCGGCAGGTCTGCGCTCGCCGCCCGCGGGTAGGCGTCGGCGGACAGGTAGGGCACCAGCACCGTGGCCGCCAGGTTGGGCAGGCGCCGGGCCAGGTCGGCCAGCGGCGGGATCGCGTCGTAGCCCTGGCCGCCGCGGGTGTACCCGTCGACGCCGATGAGCACCCGCGGGGTGATCTGGATGAACCGCTCGGCGAGCGCGGCCGGTTCGAGATCCGGTGAGCACGACGCCCACACCGCCCCGACGCTCGCCGTCGCCAGCATCGCCACCACCGCGTGCACCGTGTTCGGCAGCACCGCTCCGACCCGGTCGCCGGGCCTGACCCCGAGCCGGCGCAGCCCGGCGGCGGCCCGTGCCACCTGCCGGCGCAGCTCGTCCCAGCTCACCACCGCGGTCGCGCCGTCCTCCCGGACAGCGATGATCGCCGGGGCCGGGCCGTGCCGGGTGAGCGCGTTCTCCGCGTAGTTGACCCGGGCCGTCGGGAACCAGCGGGCGTCGGGCACGGCCGCGCCGGTCAGCGCCGGCCCGTCGCCGCGGTCACCCTCGACGGCGCAGAACTCCCAGATCGAGTCCCAGAACCGGCCGGGTTCGGCCTCGGCCCACAGTCGTAGCCGGGTGGAGTCGGCGATGCGCAGCTGGTGTTCGTCCGCCAGCCACTCCCGGTACCTCGTCACCGAGGCCTCGGCAACCCGTCGCGGCGGGGGCTCCCACAGCACGGTGCCCTCGCCGACCCGACGCGGGGGGCCACCCGGTCCGCTCGGGCCCGCACCGCCGTCCCGCCCATCGCGTGGTTCGTCGTGTTTCGGTCCTTCGTCTGCGGCCACGTGATCTGACCCTAATGTGTCCCGGGTTGGACGTCCGTCCACAGTGTCGCCGGCGCGCCGGCCCGGCGTCGGCCCCCGCTCACGCGGCCGGGACGGTTGTTCCGGCCACAGCGGGTGTCGTCAGGACAGTCGTGCGGGGCGTCGCGCGGAGCTACCGTCGTCGTGTGAGCACGTCCGCGAACACCGAGACCTCGCCGGCCGCGCCGGGAGCGGGTGAGCAGGCCCTCCTCGTCTGGGACAGGGCGATGCTCGACTACGACTTCGGCCCGACCCATCCGCTGCACCCGGTGCGGCTCGCGCTGACGATGGATCTCGCCGGCGCCGTCGGCCTGCTCGACGCCCCGGGGATCACCGTCGCCTCTGCGGGGATGGCCGGCGACGACCTGATCGAGCTCGTCCACGACCCCGCCTATCTCAGTGCGGTGCGCGTGGCGTCGTCGGGGTCGCGGGCCGGGTCGCTGCTGGCGGGCCGCTTCGGGCTGGGCACCGCCGACAACCCGGTCTTCGACCGGATGCACGCCGCCGCCGCGCTGGTGACCGGCGGGACGCTCGCCGCCGCCGAGGCGGTGTGGAAGGGCACCCACCAGCACGCGGTGTCGCTGGCCGGGGGCCTGCACCACGCGATGCGCGGCTCGGCCAGCGGGTTCTGCGTCTACAACGATCCGGCCGTCGCGATCGCCTGGCTGCTGTCCGCCGGCGCGAGCCGGGTCGCCTACGTCGACATCGACGTGCACCACGGCGACGGCGTCCAGGCGGCCTTCTACGACGATCCGCGGGTGCTCACGATCTCGCTGCACCAGAGCGGGCGGTCGCTGTTCCCCGGCACCGGTTTCGCCCGGGAGGTCGGCACGGGTGACGCCGAGGGCACGGCGGTGAACGTTGCGCTGCCGCCCGGGACGGGCGACGCCGGCTGGCTGCGCGCGTTCTCCGGGGTGGTCCCGGTGATGCTGCGCGCGTTCCGCCCGCAGGTCCTGGTCACCCAGCACGGGTGCGACACGCACGCGCTCGACCCGCTGGCCGACCTGCGGCTCTCCCTCGACGGCCAGCGCGCCTCCTACGAGGCGCTGCACCAGCTGGCCCACGAGGTGTGCGGCGGGCGCTGGCTGGCCTGCGGCGGCGGCGGCTACGCCCTGGACGCCGTCGTGCCGCGGGCCTGGACGCAGCTCGTCGCGATCGCCGCGCACACCCCGCTGGACGCGGCCCGGGCGCTGCCCGAGGAGTGGGTCGCCGCGGCCCCGGCCCGGGTCCGCGCGGCGACGGGCCACGACTCGGTCTGCGCCGCCGGGATGCCGTCGACCTTCGGCGACGGCGCCCCGGCCGCCTACCACCCGTGGGACGCCGGCGAGGGCGACCCCGACGACCCGCTGGACCGCTCGGTCGCGCAGACCCGCAGCGCGGTGCTCCCGCCGCACGGGCTCGACCCGCTCGTGGACCGGTGAACGCCGGCCCCGATCCTGGCCTGCCGCGCGACTACCCCGCCCACTGGGAGGCCGACGTCATCCTGTCGGACGGCGGGACGGCGCACATCCGTCCGATCCGGCCGTCGGACGGGGCGCTGCTGCGGCCGTTCTGGTCCCGGCTGTCCCAGCGGACGATCTACTTCCGGTACTTCAACGTCCGGCGCGGGCTCAGCGACGAGGACATCGCCCGGACGACCAACGTCGATCAGTGGGTCCGCGGCGCCCTGGTGGCGCTGATCAGTGGCGAGATCGTCGCCCTCGCGCACTGGGAGGGCCGCCCCCGCTCTGCCGCCGACGCGGCCGGTCCACCGAACGCCCCCGGCACCCCCGGCACCCCCGGCACCCCTGACGCTGCCGGAAGCCGCGGGGGCGCCGATGGCCGTCCGGCGCCCGACGCGGAGGTCGCCTTCCTCGTCGAGGACGCCCAGCAGGGCCGCGGGCTCGGCTCGGTGCTGCTGGAGCACCTGGCCGCGGCCGCGGCCGAGCGCGGGGTGCGCCGCTTCGACGCCGACGTCCTCAGCGAGAACCAGCAGATGATCCGGGTGTTCCTCGACGCCGGCTACACCGTGGCGCGCACCTGGGAGTCCGGCGGGGTCCGGCTGTCGTTCGACATCGCGCCGACGGCCCGCTCGGTGGACGTCATGCGCGCCCGGGAGCACCGGGCCGAGGCCGCGTCGATGAACCGACTGCTGCACCCCAGGGCCATCGCGGTCGTCGGCGCCGGCCGGGACCGCTCCTCGCTGGGCAACATCGTCCTGCGCAACCTGCTCGCCGGCGGCTTCGACGGCCCGGTGTACCCGGTCAACCCGGCCGCCGCGGCGGGGGAGGGCGCCGTCGCCTCGGTCCGGGCGTACGCCTCGGTGGAGGACACGCCGCGGCCCGTCGACCTCGCGGTGCTCTGCGTGTCCGCGGAGGTGATCCCGGCGGTCGTCGCCGCCTGCGGCCGGCACGGCGTGCGCGGTCTGGTCGTGGTGACCGACCAGCGGGACGACGCCGCCGACGCGCGGCTCGCCTCCGACGCCCGCGCGAACGGTATGCGGGTGGTCGGCCCGGCCAGCCTCGGCATCCAGAACCCGGCGGTGGGGCTGAACGCCTCGCTGGTCGAGCGGATGCCGCCGGCCGGCCGCATCGGCTGCTACTCGCAGTCCGGGCCGCTCGGCGGGGCGCTGCTGGAGGCCGCCGCGGGCCGTCGGCTGGGGTTCTCGGTCTTCGTCTCCGCGGGCGACCGCGCGGACGTCAGCGGCAATGATCTCCTGCAGTACTGGGAGGCGGACCCGTCCACGGGTGTGGCGCTGATGCACCTGGAGACCTTCGGGAACCCGCGCAAGTTCGCCCGGCTGGCGCGCCGGCTCGGCCGCGACACCCCGATCGTGGTCGTGCTCTCCGAGCGCACCCCGCTGGACGAGGCCCTGCTGCGCCAGGCCGGGGTGATCGGCGTCGACCGGGTCTCGCAGGGCCTGGACGTGGCGCTGCTGCTCGCCAACCAGCCGCTGCCGGGGGGCAACCGGGTCGCCGTGGTCGGCGACTCGCGGGCCCTGGTGCGGTTCACCGCCCGGGCGGCCGACGCGGCCGGGCTCGCGGTGCGGGAGGTGCTGCTGCCGGTCGGCAGCACCGCCGAGGCGTTCCGCGACGCTCTCGTCTCGGCCTCGGCCGAGGTGGACGCCCTGCTCGTGATCGCGGTGCGGCTGCCGTCGTCGCTGCCCGGCCTCGCGGCCGCGGGAGTCGGCGTGGCCGCGGGAATCGGCGCCGCCGCCGCCGCGCCGCTGGTGCGGGTGCCCCTGCTGGCGACCGTGCGGGCCACGGAGGCGTCGCCGGAGCTCGGCGCGATACCGGCCTATCCCTCGCCCGAGGGTGCGGTCGCGGCGCTGCGCCGGGCTGTCGGCTACGCCCACTGGCGGGCCCTGCCCTCCGGGGCGGTGCCGGCCACCCAGGTGCGGGCCGAGGAGGCCCGCCGGCTCGTGGCGGGGACGACCGGCCGCCTCACCGATGGCGCGGCCGGCGAGCTCCTGGCCTGCTACGGCATCGAGGTGGTGCCCCGCCGGGTCGTCGGCAGCGCTGATGAGGCGGTCGAGGCCGCCGCCCTGCTCGGCTGGCCCGTGGTGCTCAAGGCGCTGTCCGACGGGTACCGGCACCGGCCGGACCTCGGGGGGCAGCGCCTGGACCTGCCCGACCCGGCGGCCGTGCACGCCGCGTGGCGCTCGCTGGCCGAGCGGCTCGGGCCGGGCGCGCCGATCGTCGCGCAGCGAATGGTCCCCGGCGGGGTCGCGGTGGTCGCCGGAGCCGAGCAGCATCCCCGGTTCGGCCCGCTGGTGTCGTTCGGGCTGGCCGGCCCGGCCACCGAGCTGCTGGGTGACCGGGTGCACCACATCCTCCCGCTGACCGACGCCGACGCCGCGCGCCTTGTCCGCTCGGTGCGCGCGGCGCCGCTGCTGTTCGGCTACCGCGGCGCCGAGCCGGTGGACGTCGCCGCGCTCGAGGATCTGCTCCTGCGGCTGGCCCGCCTCGTGGATGACATCGGCGGGGTGAAGCACCTCACACTCGAGCCCGTGATCGTCTCGGTGGACCGGGTGAGCGTGCTGTCCGCGGACATCGTCCTAGCACCGCCAACCCCTCGCGCGGACGCCGGTCCGCGCCGGTTCTGGCGCCCCGTCGCGGACCTGCCGGCCAGGCCGGAGCCCCGGGCCGGTTCGGCACAACGTGTCCCCACCGTCCACAATCGTCTGCCATGACCACGCCGTACTCCGCGCAGCCCGCCGGCCGGCCGTCCGCCGGCCCTGACGTGCAGGCCCATGACGCCACTGGCGACGGGCAGTCCGGGACGGGTGGTCCGGACCCGACGGGTCCCGGCGGCCGCGACGGTCTCAACGGTTCCGGCGGTCTCAACGGTCTCGGCGGTCTGAGTGGCCCGGGTGGTCTTGGCGGCCCGGGTGGTCTTGGTGGGCCGGGGGACGTCGGCGGGCCGGGTGCGCTTGGTGGCCTGGGCGGGCTCGGCGCTCCCGGTTCCGAGTGGGCGGGTGGGAACAGCTGGGCCGGCGGGCCGGTCGGCTGGCCTTCCTACGCTGACGTCACCGGCGGGGCGATGCCCGCCGGCCCGCGGGGGACGCCCTCCGAATGGGAGCCCCTCGTGGGGGACGGCGACGCGCCGGCGCTGGCGTCCTCGATCGGCCTGCCGCCGCCCCCGCCCGGCTCGCCGCCGCCGGGCGAGCCGCCGTCCGCCGGGTCCGGGGGAGTGGGACAGCTACCCGCCGCAGGCGTTCCCGCCGGTTCATCGCCGGACATCGTGCCGCTGGCCGGGCTGATCCCGGGGCCGCCGCCGTCGGTGTCACCGCCCGCGGGCGAGAACACGCCGGCGCCGCCGGTGCCCCCGCCGGGGGAGTCCGCTCCGCCGGCACCGCCGCCGACCGTGGCCGCGCCGTCGTCCGAGTTCCCGCCGTCGGGGTCCACACCTGCAGGGCAGGCCGCTGCCGGGCAGGAACCGCCCGGACAGGAGCTGTCCGGGCCCCCGGTGGGCGGGCCTGCGCCGTCTGGGCAGGTTCCGTCCGCGCACGGGCAGGCCGGGCCTGTGGCGTCCGCGTCGCCCGGTGGCGAGCGCGGTTTCCCCGGCGACTTCGGGCCCGGTTTCGCGGTCACACCCGGCTTCCCACCCGGGCAACCGCCGCACGGGCCGGCGTCGTCTGACTTTGGTACGCCCTGGGGGCCGCCGGCCCTCGAACCCGGCCCCGGGGCCGGCCCGGGCGGAGTCGGCGCCACCGGGGCGGGTCACGACGGGCCGGTCCCGGCCGGGCCGTCCCACCCGGGCGGTGGCGGGGCGTCCGAGGGCGCGGATCTCGCCGGGCTGGCGCTGCGGGAGGCCCTGTTCGACCAGGCCCCCGTCGGCCTCGCCCTGTACGACGCCGGCGGCCGCTACATCCGGGTGAACGACGTCCTCGCGCGGCTCAACGGCCGCCCGGCCGCCGAGCACCTGGGCCGCACTATGTCCGAGCTCCTCGGGGAGATCGGCCAGGAGATGGACGGCCTGCTGTCCCGTGTCCTGCGCACGGGCGAGGCGGTGACCGACCTCGAGATCGGAGTCGCCACCGGCGGCGCCGGGCCGAACCAGACCTGGTCGGCGAGCTGGTATCCGGCCACCGACCGGCTCGGTGCCCGCGCCGGCGCGGTCCTCGTCGCCCTCGACGCGACCCGCGCGAAGACCGCCGAGCGGGACCACGCCCGCGCCGTCGGCCGGGAGCGGGCGCTGGGCGAGGCCACCGCGGCGGACGTCTTCCACGCCGGCGAGGACGGCGCGCTCGACACCGACCTGCCCCGCTGGCGCGCTGCCACCGGCCAGAACGGCGCGCAGGCCGCCGGTTTCGGCTGGCTGGACGCGATCCATCCCGATGACCGCGAGCGGGTCGCCCGGGCCTGGCACGGCGCGATCGAGCGCCGCGAGCCGTTCGACGCCGAGTTCGGTGTCCCGGACGTCACCGGGACACATCGGACGATCACCGCCCGGCTGGTGCCCGTGGTGGACGGGCCGCAGGCCGAGTGGATCGGTGTGCTGACCGACGTCACCGAGGCCCGTTCCGCCCGCGACCCGCGACCCGCGCAGGACGGCGTGCCGGACGAGGCAACCTGGCGCCGTGAGCAGTCGTGGAGGCTGACCTCCGCCCTCGGCCGGGCGGTGACCGTCGACGACGTCGTCGCGGCGGTGCTCGACAGCGGCGGGCGGGCCGCGCGCGCCGTGGGCCGCGGCGTGGCGCTGATCGACGAGAGCGACGACCGGCTCCGGTTCCGCTCCCTGGTCGGCACCTCGGCGCAGTACGCCGAGCGCTGGTCGGAGGTCGGGCTCGGCGCCATCCACCCGCTCGCCGAGGTCATCCGCGGCCGGCGGCCGCTGTTCCTGCGCAGCCGCGACGAGCTCGGTGGGCGCTGGCCCGTTGCCGACCTGCTCGGCGCGGTCGAGTCGGGGCCGGAGCACGCCTGGGCGCTGCTGCCGCTCGCGACGACCGACGTGCCCTTCGGCGTCCTCCACCTCGGGTTCCCCTCGCCGCGCGAGTTCGACACCGACGACCAGGCGTTCCTGATGGCGATGGCCGAGCAGTGCGCGCAGGCCCTCGAGCGCGCGACCCTGTTCGAGCGGCTGGCCGCCGACACCGCGCGCAGCCGGCGGGACCGCGACGAGGCCGAGGCCGAGCTGACGGCGGCGCTGGCGGCGGCGGACGTCCAGCAGTCGGCGGCGGGCGCCGCGCGGCGCAGGCTGGAGCAGCTCGCCCGTGCGGGCGAGGCGGTGGCCTCGGCCACCAGCCCGGAGCGTGCTCTGTCGGCGCTGGCCGCGGCGGTTGCCGGGGAGATCGCCGACGTCTGCGTCATCCACCTGCTGCCGCCCGCGGACGAGACCGAGACGTCCGTAGCGCCCGGGCCCGGATTGCCGGGGTCGCGTCCGGCGGTGTTCGCGGCCCGTGACGGACTCACCGCCGCGGCGCCGCCCGGTGCTCCCGCGCTTGTTTTGCCGGGGGCGGGCCCGCTCGCCGCGGTCGCCGTCGGCGCCGCGCCCGTGCTCCTGCCCGCCAGCCCCGACGCCCCGTTCCTGGACGGCGCCCTGACCCCCGAGCTGGCCCGCTGGGTACGGGAGGCCGGGGGGCACAGCGCCGCGGCGGTGCCGATCACGTTCCGGGGCCGCCCGGCCGGCGTGCTGACGGCGATCGCCGCCGGTGAGCGCCCCGCCTTCACCACGGACGACCTGCCCTTCCTGACCGAGGTCGCGGCCCGCACAGCGTCCGCCCTGGAACGCGCCGAGGCCGGTGGCCGCGACGGTGGCGACGCGCTGGCGCTCCAGAAGGCGCTGCTGCCGCGCACCCTGGCCCCGGCGGGCCTCGACCTGGCCACCCGGTACCTGCCCGCGGGCGAGGACGACCAGGTCGGCGGCGACTGGTTCGACGTCATCGACCTCGGCGCCGGGCGGGTGGCGCTGGTCATCGGCGATGTGATGGGACGCGGTGTGCGCGCTGCCGCTCTCATGGGGCAGCTCCGCAGCGCCGTGCGCACCTGCGCCCGACTGGACCTGCCACCGGCCGAGGTCCTCATCCAACTCGACGGGCTCGTCGCCGACCTCGGCGAGGACCTGATCGCCACCTGCATCTACGCCGTCGTGGAGACCGACACCGGACTGCTGACCCTCGCCAGCGCCGGGCACCCGCCGCCCCTGGTGGTCGCCCCGGACGGCCTGGTCTCCCGGCTCTACATGGCGGCCGCGACCCCGCTCGGCCTCGCCTGCGACGCGATGACCGAGTACACCGTCTCGCTCGGGCCCGGCTCGCTGCTGGCCCTGTTCACCGACGGACTCGTGCGCGGGCGCGGGCTGGACATCGACGCCGGGGTCTCGAACCTGGCCGCCGTCCTGGCCCGCCCGGCCGAGGAGTGGGACGGCCGGCTCGGCGACCTGGCCCGGGCCGCCTGCGCGGCGCGGGTCGGCGCGGGCGGCCCGCCGCCCGGCGACGACGTCGCGCTGCTGCTGGCCCGGCTGCCCGTGCCGGACCCGCTGGCCGAGCCGCTGGACGTCTCCGCCGATCCCTCGGTGGGGCTCAGCCAGGTCCGCGCGCAGGTGCGGGTGGCGCTGGAGAACGCCCTGACAGAGCCGCCGGTGATCGACACCGTGGTGCTCGTGCTCTCCGAGCTCGTCGGCAACGCGCTGGTGCACGGGCGGACCCCGCTGTCGGTCCGGGTACGGCGGATGGCGGCGTCGAGCCCGGCGGGTGCCGGTGCGGCGGGCGGCGGCTCGGTGGGTGGCGGTTCGGCAGGTAGCGGTTCGGCAGGTAGCGGTTCGGCAGGTAATGGTGCCCGGCGCATCCTGGTCGAGGTGGGCGACGCGGGCGGCCGGATGCCCCGTCGCCGCCGGGCCGGTCCCGACGACGAGACCGGCCGCGGGCTCGATCTGGTCGGCCGGCTCGCGCTGCGCTGGGGCGTGCGGCCCGTCGGCGACGGCAAGCTGGTGTGGGCGGAGATCGACCCGAGCCGGGTCTGACGTCCAGCCCGGCTGGACGACCTGAGAGGGATCGTCGCCCAACGGGCGGCGGAGCTGTGCCCGGCGGGTGTGCTCCGGTGGGGGCACGGTGGTGTGTTCGCGCCGGCAGGTCCACCCGCCTCCGGCCGGGGCCGCGCCTCGCGTAACGTGAGCGCCATGCCGGACGCGGTGCTGCGCCTCGACAAGGTCACGGTCAGGCGCGACGGGGTTGACCTGTTGCGGGACGTGAGCTGGGTGGTGAACCAGGGCGAGCGCTGGGTGGTGCTCGGGCCGAACGGCGCGGGCAAGACCACCCTGCTGCAGATCGCCTCCTCCCGCCTGTTCCCCACCGCCGGCACGGCCGATCTTCTCGGCGCGCGCCTGGGCCGGGTGAACCTGCATGACCTGCGTTACCGCGTCGGCGTCGTCAGTCCGGTGCTCACCGACGCGCCGCCGCCCGACGAGCGGGTCCTCGACGCCGTCGTCACCGCCGGCTGGTCCGTGCTGGGCCGCGCCGACGAGGCGTATGACGACGTCGACCTGCGCCGTGCCGCGGACCTGCTCGGCCAGTTCGGCTGCCGGGGCCTGGTCGAGCGCACCTTCGGCACGCTGTCGGAGGGGGAGCGCAAGCGGGTCCAGATCGCCCGGGCGCTGATGACCGACCCCGAGCTCCTGCTGCTGGACGAGCCGGCCGGCGGGTTGGACCTCGGCGCGCGGGAGGCCCTGCTGCGGCTGCTGACCCGGTTCGCAGCCGATCCGGTCGCCCCGGTCACCGTGTTGGTCAGCCATCACGTCGAGGAGATCCCGGTCGGCGTGACGCACGCGCTTCTGCTGCGCCGTGGCCAGGTACTCGCCGCCGGGCCGGTGGCGGAGGTCATGCTCTCCGAACGGCTCTCGGCCTGTTTCGGGATTCCGCTGGAGATAACGTCCTCGGCGGGCCGGTACGCGGCCCGCCTGGCGGCTCCGGCCCCCCGGCCGCGCCCGCCGGCTCCGGCGCCGGCGCCGGCGCCGGCCTGAGCGCTCCACGATGACCGACCCGGCGCTGACCCCGAGCGCTTCAGAGCTGATCTGAACGGTCCGCAGGACCGACCGGAACGGTCCGCGAGACGGGCCTGAGCGCGTTTCGGCGCCGGCGCCGTGCCGGCGCGGGCGGGCAGGCGGGCGGGCGCGGAGAAAGAACGGCCGCGAGATGCCTGGGCCGGTAGGCGCCATCGGCAGCGCCGCGGTCATCCGCAAAGGCGGTGTCTGGCCCGGCGCACCACGACACAGGTCGACCCTGTGCGACACGGGCGCTCACGCCAGGCCAACCACCACTCCCTCCCCGACCTCGACTCCGCCGTGCCGAAGCGTGGCCGTTGAGTGAGTCCATGGACTCACTCAACGGCCACGCTTCTCCAGAGGAGCAGTTAGGCACCAGTCAAATCAGATAGAAGCTGCGCATACCGGACGTCGCGGACGGCTTGGCTGGCAGGGGCTGGAGGCACGGACGGGGCGGGTGGCCGGCGCCCAACGGCGTCGGGCGGGTCGGGGCAGCTCGGCGCCCGACGGGCCGACCAGCACCTGCCGCGGCCCGCATATAACCCGCGCGCTTTACCTGGAACGTGCCGGAGGTGTCAGGACCGCCACCGGATGCCGTGCCGGCGCGCGCCACCGCCGGAGGGCTCGGTGATCGGTGGCGGATCTGCCGGGATCCGCCACCGGCGGGATCTCGGCTGCCCGAGACTCAGCCGCGCCCGCGCCGTCCAGGGTCCCCGGCGCGGCCGTGTCTGCGGGCCAGTAGCGGCCCTCAGAGCGTCCCTGTGGCCTTTGCGGCGGCTTTCCGAGGTTGTCCGCCGGCACCCCCCGATCGGGGTTGCTTCCGTCCCGGCTGAGTCCACTTCGCGCGGGCGGCCCGGCAGGTTCCGCCGACGACCGGCCGGCCCCGCCCGCCGGGGCCCGGCGGCCCGTTGGGCCCATCTCCCGAGGGCCGCGTCGTTCGGAGACGTATCTCCGAGGGGTTCCCCTGTTCGGCGGCGTATCTCCAGCAGGACTCCACCGCCCGGGAGCCGTGTCTGGCGGGAGTTCCGCGTCTGGCGGGAGCTCTGTGTCTGTCGGGAGCTCTGTGTCTGTCGGGAGTTGTGCCGCCCGGCGCCGGGCGGACACCATCCGTCCGGAGTGCCGCGCTCGGCGGGGCGGAGTTCCCTCTCAGATAGGTGTGATTCCTGACATAGTTATTTTTCGCGATTCGGTGCGGTGACCTCGTCGAGGCGATCCCGAAGCCACCGGGAGCCGGCAACCCGCGCGCCCAAGGCGCGAACACGATCCCCCAGTGCCCGATCCGATGTGACGACCAGAGTCGGTCCCGCCGTGGTGCGTACGGCATCCACGATGGCGTCGTCCCCGCCCGCGGGAGCGTGGATCACCAGGAGTCGTGGGGGTTCGCCGGCCATTCCGGGTAACGGGCCCTTCAGTTCCGGCGGCACAAGCGGAGGCTGGCCTTCCGACTGTCCGGTGGATATATCGCCCGTACCGACCGTGGGGGGTACGAACTTCGGTGTGCTCGGGCCGGCCGGTACACCCGCTCGGGCGGCACCCTCCAGAACAAGAAGGACGCGTGACGGCCCATCGGCCCGATCGCGGTGGCCAACGGTCCGGGCGAGCAAGACGAGAATGTCCCTGTGTAGTCGGTCGGCCGCAGCCGAGCGGTCCCGCCACCACCCGTCCGGTCGTGCGCCAATCACGTTCGCCGCGTCCACCACCCAGGTGAGCCGGTAGTCCGCTCCGGTCGGGTGCATAGCGTCAGGGGCGGAATCCGGCGTACTCACCGGGCGCCGGGGTCGGCTTTGCCAAACACGGCGGTGGGTTCCCGGCGCCGGAGCGCGGCCAAAGTCGCCGCAGGCACGGCTCCTCGTTTGGCTGCCAATCGAACGATCCGCCAGGCGTACGAAGGTGGCCGCTCGTCCGCGTACCGGCGTCTGCGCCCCGAGGTGGGCCGCCGTCGGGTTGGCGGGCGGCGCGGTGGAGTCGTTCGTGGGTCGACGTTTCGAACCGGAAGGTGTGATTCGAAGAACATGATCATCCCTCTATCATGTCGATGTCGATCCGCTCCTTTGGGTGCGGTCGACACCCCACCACGAGCCCACCAAGACGGAGGGGACTTGCGCCATCGTCGCGGTTGCCTCGCGCGTCCGACGAACCAGGCGTGACAGTTCACCGTCTTCTCGTGGTAATACTAGACCCGTAAGTTTCTGCGGTCCGCTGACCTGAAGGAGAGTGGCATGGCTCAGAAGACCATCGTCTCGTTGATTGACGATCTCAGCGGAGAAGAGGCCGACGAGACGGTCCGGTTCGGACTGGACGGCGCACAGTATGAGATCGACCTGTCGGAGAAGAACGCCACCAAGTTGCGGGAGTCGTTGGCGCCGTTCGTCACCGCTGCCCGCCGTTCCGGTGGCCGGGCGGCCAGTGGCCGTCGCGGGGCGCGGGCCGCTTCGCGGCGTACCGGTGGAACCGACCGCACCGCCGACATTCGCGAGTGGGCGCGCAGCAACGGCTACACGGTGAGTGACCGGGGCCGTATCGCGTCGAACATCGTAGAGGCGTACGACAAGGCTCACTGAGCCGGGTCGCGACTGCTTTCCGGGTCGACGCGCCGAGCGGTTGACCCTGGTACTACCCGAGTACCACCGTGATAGCCGGTGGGTCTCCTCGGGCCGGCGGCCGAAGAAGACGTGATCATCTTATCGCGTCCCGGTTCCTGCCCATCGATCGACCGATGGGCAGGAACCGGACCACGGATCGCCGATTGCCGGCCGACGACCGTACTACGCTCGGGGGCGGTCAAATGGGCGGCCGGCCGGCTGGATCCTGTGTGGTTTCAGTGCCTGGCGGCCTCGCCGGCCATCCACTTTTCGACATCGTCGGCCGAGCGTGCGAGCGCGGCTGACATGTTCCGACTTCCATCCGGCGTGACCAGGATGTCGTCCTCTATCCGGACGCCGATCCCGCGCAGCTCCGGTGGAACAGTGAGGTCGTCCGGCTGGAAGTACAGCCCTGGTTCGACCGTCAGCACCATCCCGGCCTCCAGCGCGGCGTCGCGGTAGGTCTCGTCGCGCGCCTGCGCGCAGTCGTGCACGTCCAGCCCGAGCATGTGCGACGTGGAGTGCAGTGTGTAGCGCCGGTGCAGGCCGGCCCCGGGTGCTTTCGGATCCTCGTTGAGTGACTCTTCGACCGTGGCCGGCAGCAATCCCCAGTCGTGCAGCGCCTGCGCGATCACCCGCATCGCGGCCCGGTGCGGATCCAGGAAGGCGGCGCCGGGACGGACCGCGTCTATCCCGGCCTGCTGGGCCCGGTAGACGACCTCGTGAACCTGGCGCTGCAGCGGGCTGAAGCGCCCGCTCACCGGCAGCGTCCGCGTCACATCGGCGGTGTACAGCGAGCGGCCCTCGACCCCCATGTCGAGAAGTGCCAGGTCACCGGGCCGCACTGGGCCGTCGTCGCGGACCCAGTGCAGGGTCGTGGCGTGCGGGCCGCAGGCCACGATGGAGCCGTATCCGACGTCGTTGCCGTCGACGCGGGCCCGTCGCCAGAAGGTTCCCTCCAGCCAGCGCTCCCCGTTGGGGAGCGTCGCCGCGCGGCCGAGTTCGCCCACGCACTCGGTGAAACCGAGCACGGTGGCCGCGACCGCCTCGTCCAGCCGGGCGATCTCGAAGTCGTCCTTGACCAGCCGGAGCTCGGACAGCACCTCGGCCAGCGCGGCGTCCCGGTCGGCGGACGAGCCGGTCGGCGACCACCGGCTCACCGCGCGGTCCACCCGGGCGTCCAGCCCGCGCACGACGCGGGTCCTGGCGGGCGCGAGACGGGCCAGCGCTTCGGGAAGCTCCGGCAGCGGCCGGCATTCGATGTCGAGAGCCGCTGTGGTCTCCCGTACACCGGGCCGGGGGCCCACCCACAGTTCGCCGTAACGGCGGTCCGTGTAGAACGCGGAACTTGATCGGTCGGATCGGTCAGCGAGATAGAGCACGGCGTCATGGTCGCCGGCAGCGGTGGGATGCAGGATCAGGACGGCGTCCGGTTCGTGACATCCGGTGAGCCAGAAGAAGTCACTGCCGGGGCGGAACGGGTAATCGGTGTCGTTCGCCCGGACGTGTAGCCCGCCGCTTGGTATGACAAGCGCTTCGGTGGGGAATCGGGTGGCCAGAAGCGAGCGCCGTTTCGTGGTGTAAGGGGCGCAGTCGTCACGCACCGCGACGGTGTCATCCACCGGCGCCCAGCCGCTCGCCATGAAACGCCTGAAGGCCGCGTGGGGTTCCTCGTCGTGCTTAGCCTGTCCGGTCCTGCCCGGTTCGTCCGCGGCTTGTTCCTCCGTCGTCGGACTGTCTGCGACGGTGGGGGGAGTCCCCGGTGCGATGGTTACCCCCGCCGGCTCCTGTGCCCGGGTTGTCCCGATGGTCGGTTCCGGAGATTCCGGATCCGGCTGGATCGATTTCCCCGGTGGTACGGCGGGGGGCACCGGGAGCCCCGGTGTGCCGGTGTCCGGCGAAGATGCGACGCGTTCCACTTCCGCGCCGCCCGAAGCGGGAGTGGTCCGGTGTGCGACGTCGTCGGCCGTACCGCCGGGGGATCGCCCCGCGACCGGGCGTGAAGCTGGTGTTTGGTGGGACTGGGCACTCATGCCGCTAACGGTAGGCCGCTTCCGCCGTGCTCGGGTAGCGCCCTTCGCCGTGGCGACCACGGCCGGCCCGATGGCGGGACTTCTCATCGTCGATCTCACCCGGGTTTTGGCGGGTCCGTTCGCGACGATGATGTGCGCCGATCTCGGTGCCCGGGTCATCAAGGTCGAACGGCCGGGCGGCGGGACGACTCCCGTACCTACGGTCCGTTCATGGACGGCCGGTCGCTGTACTTCGCGCGGGTGAACCGTGGCAAGCAATCCGTCGTCCTGGATCTCAAGGACACGACGGACCGTGACCTTCTGTTGCGGATCGTCGACCGGGCTGATGTTCTGGTCGAGAACTTCCGCCCCGGGTGATGGACCGGCTGGGTCTCGGCGTCGATGTGCTCACCGCACGCAATCCCCGCCTCATATACGTCAGCATCTCCGGCTTCGGGCAAACGGGCCCGTGGCGGGAGCGGCCGGCATACGACTCCGTCGTGCAGGCGGCCTCGGGCATGGTGTCGATCATCGGACGCCCGGGCGAGGAGCCCGTCAAACCGGGTGTTCCGATCGCGGACCCGGCCGCCGGTCTCTATGCTTTCGGCGCCATCGGGGCCGCGCTGCAGGGCCGGAGCACCACCGGCCGCGGAACTCATCTCGAGATTGCCATGTTCGACGCGACGGTCACCCTGCTGGAGGGCGCCGCGCTGTCATATCTCGCGACCGGCGTCACTCCGCCACGGATCGGAAACGCCCACTACTCCATCGCCCCCTTTGACACGTTCGCGTGCGCGGGCGGCAGCATCATGATCTGCGCGGCCAACGACAACCTCTTCGGCCGGCTGTGCGCGGTGGTCGAGCGGCCCGACCTCGCCGCCAACCCGAGGTTCCGCACCAACGGCGACCGGCTCCGGGAACGCGAAGCGTTCAAGACGGAGATCGAGGCGACCCTGCGCCGGCAGGAGCCGGACCACTGGTTGAAGGCACTGCAGGCCGCGGGCGTTCCCTGTGGTCCGATCAATGATGTTCCGGCCGCGGTCGACTCCGCGCGGACGAGCGCCCGCCGGATGGTGATCGAGGCCGGCGGCCTCCCGCCGCCCGGTAATCCCATCAAGGCCGCCGGATATCCGGACCCGCTCGAACGTCCCGCCGCCCGCGCCCGCGCTCGACGCGGACGGCGCGCCGTGCGGGCGGAGTTCACGGGCCCCGCCACCGGCTGACCCGTCCCGCGGCCCGACCGGCCGTCCCGACTGCCGGGCGCGGCGTGGCCTTGCCGGCGCGGCCTGGCCGGCCCGGCTGATCGGCCTGGCCGGCGGGTCGGCCTGCCGTCGCTACCGCCTCCCGCCGGAGCGTGCGAGGCTGGGACAGAACGGGCAGCCCGGTTCCCGATATCGCAGATGGCCCGAAACAAGCGGTGACAGCACCGACCGGACTGCCGGACTACAGGCAACACCGTCGGATGTCGGCAGAGATACCGGTACAACGGAGCAAGCCGGCGGAACACCGGTAGAACAGTGATGGGCCGACGTGGAGGTCCGCGGGTCGCCCAGGCGGCGGCCCCGGGGGCTGGCCGCGGCGGTCCGATGGGTACCGAGTGGTACAGCACCGGCCAACCCGGTGTGAGCGTCGGACGAGATCCCGACCACCGCCCCGCCGTCGCCTCGATGCGGCCGGCGGCGCGGCGGGCAGGCGGTCTGCGGCGTGAACCTGTCGGGACCGCCGGGAACGATGATCCTCGTGCCCGGCGGGTGAGCGAGGGGAACGTGGCCATGACCTGGCCTCCGAACAGTGGCGATCCGGACGGCCGGGACCCGCGCGACCGCCGCCGTCCACCGCCCGGCGCCGGATCCGGCCGCCCCGGGTACCCAGGTCAGGGCCAGGGCCGTCCACCGGTTCCCGGCCGCCCGCCGCAGGAGCGCCCGGCGCGGGACAGGCGCGACCGCCCGGTGCAGGGACGTCCGGTGCAGGGACGTCCGGCACGGGACCGACCGGCACGGGACCGACCGGCCGCCGGCGAGGAGAACTGGCCGGCGGGAGCCTGGCCGCGCCACGAGCCCCGCTCGGCTCCCGCGCCGATCCCGCCCACCCGCCGGCTGCCTCCGCCGGGCGCCACCGACGGCGGGCGGACCTGGCCCGCCCCGAACGACGGGCCCGGCGGATACCGTGCGCCGGTCGGCCCGGGGCCCGGGTACGGCGGCCCGCGCGGGCCGTACGACACCCCGGGCGAGGACCTGCCCGCGGAGGAGCCACGCCGCCCGGTGAGCGGTGTGCGCCGGACGGTGACCCTGGTGGCCGCCATCGTCTCGGTGGCCGTCCTGGTCGTCGCCACGAGCGGCTGGGCCGTGCTGCGCCACTACGACGGCAAGGTGAACCACATCGAGCTCACGTTCTCCGACTCGGCCGCGCGGCCCTCCGCCGCCGGCGGAGGCACCCAGAACATCCTGCTGGTGGGCTCGGACACCCGCGCGGGCACCGGGGGCGAGTTCGGCCAGACCGAGGGGCAGCGCTCGGACACCACGATCCTCGCCCACCTCGACGCCGACGGCTCGACGACCCTGGTGTCCTTCCCCCGCGACCTGTGGGTGCAGATCCCGGGCTACACCGGCTCCGACGGCACCCAGCACGACGCGCAGAAGTCCAAGCTCAACGCGGCGTTCGCCTACGGCGGGCCGTCCCTGCTGGTCCGGACCATCGAGACGCTCACCAACATCCGGATCGACCACTACCTCGAGATCGACTTCCTGGGCTTCCAGGCGATGACGGACGCGCTCGGTGGCGTCACCGTCTGCGTGAAGGAGCTGACGCCCGAGCTCAAGGCACAGGGCTTCGACAACCTCAACGACCGGTATTCCGGCTGGCACGGCCAGGTCGGCAACAACACGCTCACCGGTGAGCAGGCGCTGGCCTTCGTCCGGCAGCGTTACGGCCTGCCCGGCAGCGACCTCGACCGCATCCACCGCCAGCAGCAGTTCCTCGGCGCGGTGTTCCGCGAGGTCGCCTCCACCGGAACCCTGCTCAACCCGCGCAAGCTGCTCGACGTCGTGGACGCGGCCACCTCCGCGCTGACCCTGGACGACCACACCTCGCTCACCGATCTGCGCCTGCTCGCCGTCCGGATGCAGGGCATCAGCACCGGTGGGGTCACCTTCGCGACCGTCCCGGCCACGCCGTCACAGGCCGGCGGGCAGTCCGTGCTCGTGGCGAAGACCGACGAGCTGACGACGCTGCTCGCCGGGATCGGCGGCTCCCCGCCGCAGGCCGCCGGGCCCCCCGCGCTCGACCCCGCCGGCTCGCCGTCCGGCTCGCCGTCCGGCTCGCCGTCCGGCTCGACGGCGGCCTCGATGGCCTCGGCGGCCTCCGTGGGCGCTACGGCCGCGTCCGGTGCCGTGCCGGCGTCCGGTGCAGTGCCGGCGTCCGGTACCGGCCACGGTTCGGTGGTCACCGCGGACCTGCGCGCCACCGGCGGGCGGCCCGCGGGCGGCGCGGTGACCCTGGCCCAGGCCACCCCCGAGCCGTCCGGCGGGGTGGGCTGCACCTACTGACGCGGGGAGCCGAACCCTGTCGCGGACGACCCGGGCCCTGCTGTGGGGGACCGGGTCGTGCCGCGGGGGCTGAGTCCTAACGTGGGGGAGTCGAACCCGGCCGGTCTGGCCGGGCCTTGGCGTGCCGCGGGACGCGGCGCTGGCGCGGGGGGCGCTCGTCGATCGCCGCGTTCAGCTCGGCGCCGAGCAGCACGGCCAGCGCCGTGATGTAGAAGAACAGCAGCGCGGCGACGGGCGCGCCGAGCGAGCCGTACACCAGCTCGTTGCTGAAGACCAGCTCCAGGTACATCCGCAGCAGGTAGCTGCCCACCAGCCACAGGAAGAGCGCGAGCGCCGCTCCGGGTAGTGCCCGGCGCCAGGACCGCCGCACGGGCAGCGCCAGGTGGTAGAGCGTCGTCAGCATCGCCAGCGACACCACCCCGACCACCGGCCAGAAAAGAATCTTCAGTAGGTCGTCGACCACCGGGTGACGGCCGGAGTTGAGCATGTCCGACAGCAGGCCGGGCCCGAGGACGAGCGCGGGCAGCAGCAGGACGCCCGTCGCCACCTGGGCCAGGAACAGCCCGAGCGCGAGCAGGCGGCTGCGGACCGCCGAGCGGAGCTCCCGCTGGCCGTAGGCGATCGTGATGGTGTTCACGAACGTCGCCATCGCCGTGGATCCCGTCCACAGCGACAGCACGAAACCGATGGAGATGACGTCCGGGCGGCCGCGGGAGAGGATCTCGTCGATCGTCGGCCGGACGGTGTCGTCGACCACCGACGCCGTCAGCAGGTTGTCGGCGCCGTCCAGGATGCTCAGGCGGACGTTGTCGAGGGCGTCGCCGCCGAGGAGGTCCCCGATGTAGCCGATCGTGCCCAGCAGCGCCAGGAGCAGCGGGGGCATCGACAGCAGCTGCCAGAAGCCGGCTTCGGCGGCGAGACCGAGAACACGGTGCCGCCAGGCGTTCGCGACGGTCGTCCGCGCCAGGCGCAGGGCCCCCCAGGGGACCCATGACCTTGGTTGCAGCAGCCGGCGGGCAAGATCACGCACCGCCGCGCCGCGGTCGGGCCCACCGGCACCCATGCATGCCCGTAACCAGCGCAGCGCCAACAGCGCCCGCCGGGCCGGGTCCCGCATGCCGGGGCGGGCCGTCGGACCAGGTCCACCCGCTGGGGGGGCCATGGCCGGCACCGCATCGTTCCCAGTGGTGGACACGCGCCCCACCGTATGACTATCGGCCCGCGGTTCCGGTGAGGGTGTCCTTGCGCCGGATGATGGTCGTCGTACCGGCCCGGTGGCCACGACACCGGGCCGGTGACGAGTCGAGGGCATGCCATGTGATCATGGCATGCCCTCGGGAGTCAGTCGTGTCAGGAGACGCTCAGCTTGTCGGTCTCGTCGTGGTACTCGACTGCGACCGAGCGGAGCTTGGAGTCGTGAGACTTCGCGTGATGGCGGCAGAAGAGCAGATCTCCGCCCCCAGGCAGAACGACCCGGACGTAGGCCTGGGCGCCACACCTGTCGCAACGGTCGAGGTTGGTCAGCGTCGGCATCGTGGTAGTCCCTGTCACACCTTCTCCAACTGTGTTGAGCGGCCAGACGTTCCGCCTGGCCATGTGACGGTTTACTCACAGCCGGCTCTCTCGGCGTCGTTGCATCCAGAGCGGCCTCCGCCCCCGGTGCCTCCTCGTGGCGGACCGGTGACGAATCTCGGGTTCGACCCCCTCCTAGGGCCGGCGGGCGCCGAACACGATGTCGTCCCATGCTGGCACCGACTTGCGTCCGCGTCGACCGCCTGCGGGACGTTCGCCGCTACGACCTGCCGCCGGCTGCCGTCCGCGGTTGCCCGCGGCGGCCTGCTGGGCGGCCCGTGCGGCCTGCTGGGCGGCCTCTGTGGCGGTGTCGTCGACCGTGGCGGCGGTGGTCTCCGCCGCGGTCTCGAACTCGCTGTCGGCCGCGGTGGACGGCTCGGCGGAGTGCTCCGCCGCGGTGGAGTCGGGGCGCGCGGGGCGGCCCGCCGGGCCGCCCTCGGCCCGGGCCGGTGTGGCCCGGCCCGCTGCCGGCCGGCGCGGTGCTCCGCCGCGCCCCGGGGCAGCGGCGCCTCGGCCGCCACCAGCCGGAGCCGCCGAGGCCGCAGTGCCGCCGTCCAGGTCCTCAGCGGCTGCCGCGAGCGCCCCGAGTGAACGGGCACCGCCAGCGGTGCGGGCGACAGCTGGCCGGCGGGCGGCGGTGGCCGCCGGACGGCGCGGCACCCGCTCCACCGGCGTCGTGGGTTCCCGTGCCGGCTCCGCGGCCGCAGGCGGCACGATCGCGGCCGGTCGGAGCACCGGCTGCCCTGTCGGCGCGGGAGCCGCAGGCTGCCCGGCCCCGCCGGGCGCGGCCTCGCTCACCGACCGGTCGCCGCCGTCCTCGGTGTCCTCGTCGTCGTCTTCGTCGTCCTCGTCCAGACCGGCGGCGTGCGCGGCCTGAACGGTCTCCTCCGGGTCGGCCGAGCCGCCCGGGGTGTTCTGGGCGTCCTCGCTCGGGATGCCGGGCTCGGTCGCTTCCGGCGCCGGGGCGAGGGCCGCCTCGGCCACCGCGACCAGGTCTGTCCTGGTGGACTCCATGTCAGCCGCGCCGGCGTGGCCGAACTCCGCCTCGTTGGCCGCCGCCGCGTCGACGGCGGTGGCGGTCACCTCGGAGTACTCGGTATCCGGGTTTGGCAGCGACCTCGGCTCGGCCGCCGGTGTCGGCGGTGGAACGGCCCGCTCCCGGGAGCCGAACCGGCTCGGGGGCGTGGTGCGCCGGCCTCCCGCGCCGCTGTGCCGCCCGGACAGGCCCGGGGCCCCACCCTGGGCCGCCGGCCACGCACCGGGCATGCTGCGCCGCGCCGCGCCGGCCGTACGGCTCGCGGTGGGGGCGGCCACCGGGCCCTGGTACTCGTCCGGGCCAGCCTGGTCCGGCGAGGTGCCGTGGCCGCCGGCTCCCTGCCCCGTGTTCGCCCGCGTCGCGGCGTCCTGGCCGGCGGCTTCCTGGGCGGAGCCTCCATAGCCGGAGGCTTCGTAGCCGGTGTTCTCGTAGCCGGTGTTCTCGTAGCGGGGGGTCGCGTAGTCGGGCGCCCCGTGGTCAGGAGTGGTGTGGTCCGTGGCGTAGTCGTCGCCGGCCCGCTCGGCCGGGCGGCGGTCCGGAGACTCACCCGCGGGCCCCTGGGCCGGCGACGGCCCGTACCCCGGCGCAGCCGCGCTGGGGAGGTAGCCCGTCCCGTTGACAGCCGCCGGAGCGGGGAAGGCCGAGGGGGGAGCCGTCGAGGGCTGCGTTCCCGGAAGCTGCTGGCCGGGTCCACCGGCCGCGGACTGCGTCGGGTAGGTGGCCGCCGCGCCCTGGTCGTGCACCAGGGTCAGCGCCGGGCCGGCGGCGCGCACGGGCGGCTGCGCCGGCTGCGGGGCGGGCGGCTCCGCCGATTCGGGGGCGACCAGCGCCCGGGCCGCGTCGTCGTGCGGGCGCACCCGGCGCACCACCGGGTCCCACGTCCACCGGGCGCACCTGCTGTCCGAGGTGAGCTGGACCAGCCAGATCCCGTCCACCCGGCGCCAGGCGTCCCACTGGGCGGTGTCCGGGTCGTCCTGCACGCTGAGCAGCCGTGCGTCGACCACCTCGCCGAGGGGACGGCCGGGCACCCCGCCCGGATCCTTGGGCAGCAGCGCGGCGCGCGCCTCCTGGACCACCCGGGCGCGTTCGGCCAGCACCGGCCCCTCGTAGCGCTCGACCCGCTCCACCGGGATGCCCGCGGCCCGCGCGACGTCGGCGGCGGTCTCACCGGCCCGAAGTCGGGCCTGGATCTCACGGGGGGTCAGCGCGCTTTCCGCGCGTACTTCACTACGTCGGGCTCCGCGCAGCGCCGCGCGCAGCCGATCGTCCACCGCGACGCGGAACTGTTCCGCATCCGCGCGCCCGGCGGCGTCGGCGAGCACGAGATAACCGCCGTCCTCGCTGAGTGCGACCGCCCGCAGCTCGCGCATGGCGCCTTCTCCTCCCGTCGATCTCCTGCCGTGCGGCCGGCCCGGCGCGGTGTCCGTGCCGGGCCGGCCGCACGGCGGCCGAGCGTGCGGGGTGCCCTGTCGGACACCCCGAGGGCGCACCGGCGCACGAGTTGCGCGCGAAACCGCCTCGCTGCCATGCGTCCCGGTAGATGACAGCCTGCCATCGATGGCGCCGGACGGTCGCATTGCGGCGGGCGACACGCACAGTCTGACCCTCGCTGAGGGTTCTGAACACGTCGGGGGCCCGTCCCGTGCCCGGGTGTGACGCATCACCGCCCCGGCGCCCACCCGGCCGGGCGGCATGATCGTGCCCACCCGCCGGGCGCCGGGGCCGGCGCTCAGGGGCGACGGCCGCCGGGCGGCCGGGTCGCCGGCCCGCGCCGTCGGGCCGGGCGCGGGGCGGGCCGGGCGCGGGTCTGGTCACCACCGGCGTACAGCGCCGCCCCGACGACGCCCGCCTCGTTCTGGAGCTGGGCGGGCACCACCTTCGTGCGCAGTTCGAGGTGGTCGAAGAACTTCTCCGCCTTCCGGCTGGCGCCGCCGCCGATGATGATCAGATCCGGCCACAACAGGGCCTCGAGGGTGCTCAGGTAGCGGTTGACCCGCTTGGCCCACTTCTCCCAGGAGAGATCCTCACGCTCCCGGACGGCCTCGGACGCCCGCGTCTCCGCGTCGTGGCCCTGGATCTCCAGGTGCCCCAGCTCGGTGTTCGGTACGAGCTGGCCGTGCAGGAACAGCGCCGTCCCGATCCCGGTGCCGAACGTCGTCATGACGACGAGGCCGGAGGTGTCACGGCCGGCGCCGAACGCCATCTCGGCCACCCCGGCGGCGTCGGCGTCGTTGATGACGGCGACCTCCGAGCCGGCCAGCGCCGGCCCGAGTGCCCCGCCGAGCACCGCGGAGACGTCGGTGTCGATCCAGGCCTCGTCGACGTTCGCGGCGGTGCGGGCGACCCCGGACTTGATCACCGCCGGGAACGTGGCGCCGACCGGGCCCGTCCACTCGAAGTGCGCGACGACCTCCGCGACGGTCCGCGCGACCGACTCCGGGTCCGCGGGCTGCGGCGTCGGGAGCCGGAACCGCGGCGCGGCCAGCGTGCCGTCCTCGATGTCGACCGGGGCGCCCTTGATGCCCGTCCCACCGATGTCGACCCCGAAGACCCGCATTGCGCCGTCCTCCCGCATGTGTCGCTGTACGTCGCTCTCCTGGCGGCGGCGCGGCCTCCCGGCGGGAGCCCGCGACCTCCGGTACCTCCGGCGGAGGCGAGGGAATCGGTGAGGCCCGGCGCGGCGGGCGCCGAGCGGTCGTGCCCCGGACCCCGGGTGCCGCGTCGTGCCGAGCCGTGCCTGGCCTGGTTGTGCCTGTCGTAGTTTCGCAGGCCCGCCCGAAGCCGTGGCGGCGGCGGGCGCTTTCGGTGGTGAGCCCGGTCTCCGGCGGACGTCCATGCCGCTCCAGGCGGGACCGGAGATCGCCCGGGGTGGGCCGGACAACGCGTGTGTCCTGTTCTGAGGGCACCTACTCTGATGAGATGCGGTTGACCGATTCCCACGGGCGGGTCGCCACCGACCTTCGGGTGTCGCTGACCGACCGGTGCAACCTCCGCTGCAGCTACTGCATGCCCGCCGAGGGGCTCGACTGGCTGCCGAACCCGCTGCTCCTCACCGACGACGAGATCCTGCGGCTGGTCACGATCGCGGTGGCCCGGCTGGGCGTCACCGAGATCCGGCTGACCGGCGGCGAGCCCACGCTGCGTCCGGGGCTGGTGCGCCTGGTCGAGCGGATGGCGGCGCTCTCGCCCCGGCCCGAGCTCTCGCTCACCACCAACGGCCTGCGCCTGGCCGGCCTGGCCGGCCCGCTCGCCGCCGCCGGCCTGGACCGCGTCAACGTCTCCCTGGACACGCTTCGCCCGGAGCGCTTCGCCCGGATCACCCGCCGGAACCGGCTCGACGACGTCCTGGCCGGCCTCGCCGCCGCGGCCGACGCCGGGCTGATCCCGGTGAAGGTGAACGCGGTGCTCCTCCGTGGCCTGAACGACGACGAGGCCGCGCCGCTGCTGCGCTGGTGCCTCGCGCGCGGCTACGAGCTGCGCTTCATCGAACAGATGCCGCTGGACGCCCAGCACGGCTGGCGCCGCACCGAGATGATCACGGCCGGCGAGATCCTGACCCGGCTGGAGGCGGAGTTCGTCCTGACCGCGTTGCCGGGACGGGGGAGCGCACCCGCAGAGCTGTTCGCCGTCGACGGGGGGCCGGGCACCGTCGGGGTGATCGGCTCGGTGTCCGCGCCGTTCTGCGCGGCCTGCGACCGGGTCCGGCTCACCGCGGACGGGCAGGTCCGCAACTGCCTGTTCGCCCGGGACGAATCCGACCTGCGCGGCCCGATGCGGTCCGGCGCCACCGACGACGACCTCGCCGATCGCTGGGTCCGCGCGGTGTGGGGGAAACACGCCGGCCACGGCATCGACACGCCGGGCTTCCACCAGCCGGCCCGGCCGATGTCGGCGATCGGCGGGTGACGTCACTCTCGCCGTCGCCGTCGGGGGAGCTGGGCGAACCGTGGGACGCACTGGTCCTCGCCGGCGGCCACTCCCGGCGGCTCGGCGGCCAGGACAAGGCCAGCGCCGTTGTCGGTGGCCTGCGGCTGCTGGACAGGGTGCTCGCCGCCGCCGGCGCGGCCGAGCGGATCGTCATCGTCGGGCCGCCGCGCCCGGCCCGGCCCGGTTCCCGGTCGGTCCGCTGGACCCGCGAGGACCCGCCGGGCGGCGGGCCGGTCGCCGCCATCGCCGCCGGGCTGCGGCTCGTCGAGGCCCCGCTGGTAGCGGTACTCGCGGTCGACCTGCCCTTCATCGGCGCCGCGGAGCTCGCCGACCTTCTCGGATCGCTGCGCGGCGAGCCACCGGGTCACCGTGACGCCGACGTGGCGGTGCTGGCCGATCCGGCGGGCCGGCCGCAGTACCTTGCGGCGGCCTGGGGCACCGCCGCGCTGCGCGCCGCCCTGCCGGCGGACCCGGCGGGCCGCTCGGTGCGCTCGCTGCTGGCCGGGCGGGATGTGCGGACCGTCCCCGCCACCGCCGACGCCTGCCTTGACTGCGACGACCCGGCGTCGCTGGCGGCGGCCCGGGCCCGGGCGGTCCCCGGAACGCACGGCTCGGGCACGATGCCCTGATGACAGACGACAACGAGGCGGGCGGGCCCTCGGCGGCCGAGCGCCCCGCAGGCACTGGTGCGGCGGCCGCACCCGGGGCGGCCGGTGGCGAGGCTCAGCGTCTCGGCGATGTTCTGGACGAGTGGGTGAGCCGGGCGAGCACCGCGCTCGGCCTGGAACCCGGTTCCGTGGACGCCACGCTCATCCTCGACCTCGCCCGGGATGTCGCCCACGGCGTCGCGCGCCCCGCCGCCCCGCTGACGGGGTTCCTGGTCGGGCTGGCCGCCGGCCGCCGTGGCGGCAGCGCCGCCGACGTCCGAGCCGCCGCGGACACGGTGCTGGCCCTCCTACCCGAGCACGACTCCAGGCACGACGGCTAGTGCACGACGGCTAGTGCATGCGGACGGGGCCGGTCTCGTCCAGGTAGCCGCGCATGTCGATGGCCATCGTGTGGACGTCCTCGGCGTCTGGTTCGGGGACCTCCTCGGCGTCGTCGCGGGGGTAGCCGAAGGTGAGGCGCGGCAGCATCTGGGTGGGGGCGTCGACGAGCCCGGGCGCGGCCTCGATCAGCCCGGACTCCCAGTCGAGCTCGCGGCCGCTCAGCGGGCCGGAGGGCAGGTTCCGCGCGGCCGGTGACGTCGTGACGATCACGTAGTCCAGCACGCCGAGAGCGGCGATGACGACGAGGGCCGGCAGCGCCGCGAGTGGGCGCCACACCGTCAGGCCAACCATCACGAACACGGCCACCACGGTCAGGCCGCCGACGATGTGCCTGCGCACCGGGGGTAGCGCTGGAACCTTGCGGCCGCGCCGGTAATGCGCCATGCACCACAGTGTGCCCCCGTCGCCGGAACTGTCCAGACGGTGGGGTGTTGTCAACCGCCCGACTGGCGGCAGACAGAGACGCGACGCAGGGTGGAACCCGACGTCGGAAGCGAACCGGGGGAGCCGGCCGTGACAGCGGAGGGTACCCGCAATGCCTCTTTCCGGTGAAGGCTCTTCGGCGGTGCGCCGGAATGAGTCACACTTACCGTGGGAAATGAGAGATCCATGGCCCGACCCGCCGGTCAACGGTGTATCCATGGCCCGGTGTCGCACCATGGGATCGACCTCGCGAGGCTGGAGGATCGCCGTGGAGGTTACAAGTCGTGGCCGCTGGCCGCGACCGCTGCCACGACCCCGGCCAGGGTCGAGGCCGAGGTCAGCCCCGGTACTGGCCGTCGCCGCGGTGGTGGCGCTGCTCGTCCTGATCTCCGGGTGCGGGGCGTCTAGTTACGACTATGTGACGAACAAAGATGACGGCGCGTTCCTGAAGGTGCCGGCGGCCTGGACGTATCAGGAGATGCCCGGGCCGGCCCTGTTCGGCATCGACGCCCGCAATGTGAGCCCCGAGATGTTGCGCGGCCTGATGTCACGCGAGTGGGTCGTCGGGCTGGATGCCGCCGAGAAGTTCGACGAGACCAGTCTGTTCGTTCCCGACGCGCCGCTGCCGAAGGGCTTCGTCCAGGTTCGGCATCTTCTTCCGGAGGAGGCCAATGCGGTCTCCACGAACGACCTGCGCAACTTCGTGGTCACCGTCGACGACGCGGTCGCGGCGCAGGAGGAGGCCGTCCGCCAGGACCCGTACGGCGCGCGCCTCGCGCCCAGCTTCCTGCTCCTGGCCGACGAGAAGGTGGCGCAGGACAGCGGCGTCCACGGCGTGCACCTGATCTACCAGGTCGCCACCGCGGCCGGGCTGGTCACCATCGACCAGACCAGCCTGCTGGATCAGAACCAGACCGTGCTCTACCAGCTCGTCCTGGCCTGTTCAGCGCTCTGCTACACCCAGCACGGGGGGCAGATCGGCGAGGTCACGGGCTCGTTCACCATCAAGCCGACGGACCGAGGGCAGTAGGCATGAGCGCAACCGACCGGGCGACCAGTTCGGGTTCCTCCGCGCCCGCGGGGGAGACCACCGCGGGCGACGCCGCTTCCGACTCCTCGACCGCGCCGCGCCGACGTCCCGCGGCGCTGTGGGACAGAACCAAGTTCCTGCTCCTGCTCGGCGCGCTCTTCGCCTTCGTGGTCGCGGCGGACGTCTCCGGCAACCCGCTGATGACCTGGGGCGACGCGTTCCGCATCCAGTCGCGGTCGAGCTGGTGGATCCTGGCCCTGTTCGGGCTCGAGGTGGTCCACCAGATCCACATCTTCCTCGGCGAGCGGTCGTCGCGGTACTACGTGTTCTGGACGGACAAGGTGTTCGGCCGCGCCGAGCGCCGGCTGCTGCGCTTCAACGACTGGAACCGGTACCGGGCCAGCCGGGCACTGAAGGTCGTGGCCGCGTTCGCGCTGTTCCTGTTCGTCTACGCGCGCATCGTCGACCAGTCCATCTTCGAGGCGACGGTCGGCCTGCCCGGCGCGGCGTGGAAGGCCATCCCGCTCGTCCTGCAGATGGTGCTGCTGCTGGTGGTCGTCGTCGGGCAGTTCGTCGCCATCTTCTGGTTCCTCTCCAAGGGCGGCGTCGAGGTCTACTTCCCCGAGGACATCAAGACCCGCTTCGCCGACGTCTGGGGCCAGGACCACGTCGTCAGCCGGGTCCAGGAGAACGTCTTCTACCTGGAGCGCCCCGAGGAGATCGAGGACAGGGGCGGTTACGTCCCCGGCGGCATTCTGCTGTGGGGCCCGCCCGGCACGGGCAAGACGCTGATCGCCGAGGCGGTGGCCGGCGAGACGGGCAAGCCCTACGTCTTCGTCGACCCGGGCGCCTTCTCGGCGATGTTCATGGGCGTCGGCATCATGAAGGTGAAGTCGCTGTTCCGCAAGCTGCGCAAGCTGTCACTGCGCTACGGCGGCGTGATCGTCTTCTTCGACGAGGCCGACACGCTCGGCAACCGTGGTCAGCTCGCCGGTGGCTTCAGCGGCGGCGGCAAGCTCGGCGCGGGAGCGGCGGCCTTCTCCACCGGGCACAACCCGTTCGGCGTGCCGGTGGGCGCGGAGTCCGTGGACGCCTGCAACGGCTTCTCCTACCTGGACTCGTTCGCCCGGGCCCAGATCGCCCGCGACCACGCCCAGCGCGAGAACTTCGTCATGGGCGGGGGGATGGGCGGGTCCGGTGCCGACGGGACCCTGCAGGCCCTGCTCACCGAGATGTCCGGCCTGAAGAAGCCCCGCGGATTCCTCAACCGGATCGTCCGGCGGACCCTCGGCATGCGTCCGAAGCCGCCGCCGAAGTACCGCATCCTGGTGATGATGGCGACGAACATGCCCCAGTCGCTGGACGAGGCGCTGCTGCGGCCCGGGCGCATCGACCGCATCTACAAGGTCGGCTACCCCAGCAAGGAGGGCCGGATCCGGACCTTCGAGGGCTACCTGGCCAAGGTGCGCCACGAGCTGACCCCGGACCAGGTCGAGCGCCTCGCCATCATGAGCCCGGAGGCCACCGGCGCCACGATCAAGGACACGGTGAACGAGGCGCTGGTGCAGGCCGTCAAGGACGGCCGCGAGATCATCACCTGGCAGGACATGCTGCGGGCCCGGGTGGTCAAGGAGTACGGCCTCGCCGACGACCACGAGCACATCGCCCGCGAGCGGCACAGCATCGCGCTGCACGAGGCCTGCCACGCCGTCGTCGCCTACCGCACCCAGCGCGGACGGGTCATCGACCTGGCGACCATCGAGCGGCGTGGCGGAGTCGGCGGGTTCGTCGCGCACGTCGCGGTCGAGGACCGCATGTTCATGTGGAAGTCGGAGATCGAGGTCCAGGTGATGGTCTCCCTCGCCTCGCTCGCCGGCGAGCGGATGTTCTTCGACGGCGACAACACCGTGGGTGTCGGTGGTGACCTGCGCAGCGCCACCCTGCTGGTGTCGAGCAACATCTCCTCGGCCGCGATGGGCGAGACGCTCGCGTCCCGGCTGAGCATGATCGAGCACCAGATGGGCCAGGCGTCCATCGACTCGGACCGGCCCTTCGGTGAGCAGGTCGAGGCCAAGCTGCGGGAGATCTACGCCCGCACCGAGGCCGTCCTGTCCGCGAACCGGCGTGAGGTGCTGTCCCTCACCCATGCGCTGGAGACCCACAAGACGATCACCGGCGAGGACGTCGAGGCCATCATGGAGGGGACGGTCGGCCCGACGGTCGACGGCCGCCGCTACATGGAACCGGGGTTCATGGCCGTCGCGGAGGACTACCACCGCTCGGCGGTTCAGGCACACCGCGGGATGCACCACGACGATCTCCGGGAGCTTCCCGAACTCGGCCGGGCAGCCGCCCGCGGGGCGCCCCCCGTGCCACGGGCACTCCCGGAGGGCCCCTCCACCGCCAACTGACGTCGCCGCCGCCCCGCCACGGGCACTGGCCGGGCGGTGCCGATCGGTGTCGGTGTTCGGTGGTGTCGGGCGGTGTCGGTGCCGGTCGGAGCCCTGGCCGCGCGCCTACTCGCCTTTTGGTTTTCTTCTCGCCGTTTTGTAGCCAGATTCGGCGGAATCCGGCCCGAAACGGCGAGAAGGGCGCCAAAGGGCGAGCGGGTTCCCTCGATATTCGGGGTGTTTTGCCCGATAGATGGCGGTCTGGGTAGTCCCGTGGTCGGGGCAGTCCCGCGGTGATGAGGCCGCCTTCGCCTCCTGCGCGGGCGAGACCGCGTGGACGGCTGGTCTCCTCGCGTTCAATCTACGACCCCCGACCTCGGACCCCGACCCGTGATCTCGGACCCCCGAGCCGTGATCTCCGAGCCCCGAGCCGTGATCTCCGAGCCCCGGCGCGGGGTGTCAGACGTCCTGGAGAGCCGGCCCGCGCTGCGGTGCGGCCGCCGCGCTCAGAACACCCGCGACCGGGTTACCGAGCACGGTGTCGGTCGGCGCGGACGCAGTTGGGTCATCCGACATCGCGGTGCCTCCCGCCGTGCCAGCGTCGCCCACTGTGCCAGCGTCGCCTGCCGTGCCAGCGCGGTGTGTGGGGCCGGCGGTGAGCGCTGTGTCAGCGTCGCCTGCCGTGCCAGCGCGGTGTGTGGGGCCGGCGGTGAGCGCTGTGTCAGCGTCTCCTGCTGCGTCAGCGTCGCTCACTGTGCCAGCGATGAGAGTGGTGCCACCGGTGAGCGTTGTGTCCGCGTCGAGCGCGGTGCCTTCTGCGGTGACGATGCCTGTGGCGAGTGGCGGGTCGACGCCTGGCGCGGCCGGTGGTCCGGGGCTGGCCGCGGCCGCCGGGACAGCCTGCGCGCGCGCCGCCTGGCTGCGCAGGGACACCGCCGCGAAGGCGGATCCGGCCAACGCCGCCACGCCGGCCATCGCCAGGCCGGCCCGCGCACCGAACGTCTCGGACACCCAGCCCGCGATCGGGCCGCCGACCGGGGTCGAGCCGAGGAACGCCACCGACCACAGGGCCATCACCCGGCCACGCATCTCCGGTGCCGCGGAGAGTTGCACGGTCGCGTTGCCGGTGGAGATGAACGCGACGCTCGCCGCGCCGACCACCACGAGCGCGGCGACCTCCAGCGCCAGCACCGGGGCCGCGGCTGCTACCAGGGTGACCACGCCGAACACCCCGGAGGTGACCGCCAGGGCCGGGATCCCCACCCGCCGGTGCCGGGCGACGACCAGGCCACCGGCCACGGCCCCCGCACCCATCGCGCCGGTGAGAAGGCTGTACGTCGCGGCCGACCCGGCAAAGGTCTCACGTGCCACGAGCGGCAGCACGACCTGGAACTCGTAGGACAACGCTCCGATCACGGCCATCATGAGCAGCGGGATCCGCAGGCTCGGCGTCCGCATCGCGTAGGCGAGCCCGGAGCGCACCTGCCCCGGTGCCCGCGGCACGGGACGTCGGCGCACCAGCGCCGCGGTGTCGATCCGCTGCAGCGCGATGACCACGGCGACGAACGAGGCGCCGTTCAGCAGGAAACAGCCGCTGGTGCCTACCAGGCTGATGAGGATGCCGGCGATGCCCGGCCCGACGACCCGGGCCGCGTTCATGGTCACCGAGTTCAGCGTGACGGCGTTGGGCAGGAACTCCGACCCCACCATCTCCTGGACGAAGCTCTGCCGCGCCGGGTTGTCCACCGCGCTGGTCATCCCGATCGCCGCCGCGACGGCGGCGACCATCCACAGCTGGGCCGTGCCCGTCAGGTCCAGGACGCCGAGCAGGACGGCGAGGGAACCGAGAATGATCTGGGTGGTGATCAGGAGCCTGCGGGTGTTCGAGCGGTCGGCGATCAGCCCGCCGTAGGCGCCGAACAGCAGCACGGGCAGGAACTGGGCCGCGGTGACGAGCCCGAGTTCGGTGCCGGACGCGCCGAGCGACAGCACCAGCCAGCCCAGGGCGATCATCTGCATCCAGGTCCCGCAGAGCGAGACCACCTGACCGCCGAGGAAGAGGCGGAAGTTCGGTACCTGTAGGGCGGCGAAGGTGCCTGTGGACGACAGCGCCCGGGTGCCTGCCTCCTCCGCGCCTCCTGCGCTCGTCCTCGACGTGACCTGGTCCGAACGACTCATGCGGTGCACCTCCGAGGTTCACAACACGCCCCGGCCGATATTTATTTCGCGCAGCTAAGTATTTCGTGGGCGGGTGGGAACGAGGGTGGAGCAGGGTGGCTCGGGGTCGCGGATCGGTCATGTATCCGGGCCGCGGCTTGGTGGCTGGGTGATGATGCCCTAGCATTCGAACATGTGTTCGACGGTCTCGGTGTGGCCGGGTGGGCAGGCGCTGCCCGCAGGCGGGGCAGGGGCCGCCGGTAGGGCAGGCCCCGTCGGCAGGGCCTGCGGAGGTGGCGGGCGCGTGGGGTGGCGCCGCACACGGGGCGTTCAGTGAGTGGAGTGCGGGTGTCGGACAAGGAGGCGGCTGTGAAGGATCTCGACGCGCAGGTGGCCCGGCTGGCGGCCGTGGATCCCGGAGAGGTGCCGGACGCCGAGCTCGCCCTGCTGGTGATGGACGTGCGCCGGCTCGTCGACGCCACCGACGCCTGCTGGGTCCGTCTGCTCGCGGAGTTCGACCGGCGCGAGCTGTGGAACCTCGACGGTGCCCGGTCGGCGGCCGCCTGGCTGCGCCGGGAGTGCAGGCTTGTCCACCCCACGACGACCTCGGCGCTTACGGTGGCGCGCGCGCTGCGATCCCTGCCGGTGACCGCGGAGGCCTTCCGGACGGGCACGATCAGCTTCGACCACGTCCGCGCCATCGCCCCCGCGCTGGAGGCCGCGCGCGGCGAGCTCGCGCGCAGCGCCGACCCGATCTTCGCCCGCGCGGCCCTGTGGATGAACCCCCGTCAGATGGGCAACGTCGTCCGGACGTGGATCCGCCTGGCCGAGTCGGAGAGCCCACGTCTCCCGGGCGGGTCTGAGCCCCCTGGGTCGTGACGGGCCCACTGCGCCGGGCGGGCCCACTGCGCCGGGCGGGCCCGGTGGGCCGCGACGGCGTCCGGTGGCGAGGCCCGGGAGCACGGGCCGGAGGGCGACAGCCCCGAGATGAGACGTGGCGGCCGGGGGAGTCCAGAGACTCGCCCGGCCGCCACGTCTCGAAGTCCAGCGCCGCTGAAGTCCAGCACCGTCGAGGGCCGGAGCCGCCGAGGGCCGGCGCCCCGGCCGGCGGGCCGGGCGGAGCGGGAGGAACTACAGAGGGATGTTGCCGTGAACGTTCTTGTCCACCCGGGCCGCGGCGACCGCGTCGGCGAGCGCGGCCGCGACCGCCCCGCGGGTCGTCGCCGGTGTGACGACCGCGTCCACCACGCCCAGCTCCACCGCGCGGTCGATCCCGCCGACGGTGCGGACGTGCTCCTCGGCCAGCTCGGCCATCACGTCCGGGCGGCGCTGGGCGGGCACCTCGGCCAGCTGCCGGCGGTGCAGGATGCCGACCGCGGCCTCCGCCCCCATGACCGCGAGCTGCGCGGTCGGCCACGCGTAGACCGCGGTCGCGCCCAGGCAGCGGGCGTTCATCGCGATGTACGCGCCGCCGTAGGCCTTGCGGGTGACGACGGTGACCCGGGGCACGGTGCACTCGGAGAAGGCGTAGAGCAGTTTCGCGCCGCGCCGGACCACACCCTCCCACTCCTGGCCCACGCCGGGCAGGTAGCCGGGGACGTCGACGAGCACCACGAGCGGGATCCCGAACGAGTCGCACATCCGCACGAACCGCGAGGCCTTCTCCGCCGAGAGCGCGTCGAGGCAGCCACCGCGGCGCAGCGGGTTGTTCGCCACCACGCCGACCGTCCGCCCGCCGAGGCGGCCGAGGGCCGTGACGATGTTGCGAGCCCACTTGGGGTGCAGCTCGACGACCTCGTCGTCGAGCAGGCCGGCGACGAGCGGTCGCACGTCGTAGGCGCGGCGGGGGTTCTCCGGCAGCAGATCGCCGAGCTCACGCTCGGCGACGTGGCCGATGGAGCCCTGGTCGGCCAGCAGCGCGGTGATCGCGCGGGTCCGGTCGAACGCGGCGTCGTCGGTGTCGCAGGCGAGGTGGACGACACCGCTGCGGGTCGAGTGGACCTCGGGGCCGCCGAGGCTGTCGGCCGTGCACTCCTCGCCGGTCACCGAGCGGACGACGTCCGGGCCGGTGACGAAGACCTTCGCGTCGGGCCCGGTGATGACCAGGTCGGTGAGCGCCGGGCCGTAGGCGGCGCCGCCGGCCGCGGCCCCGAGGACCAGCGAGATCTGTGGCACCCGTCCCGAGGCGCGGACCGTCGCGGCGAACACCCGGCCGACGCCGTCGAGCGAGGCCACACCCTCCTGCAGGCGGGCGCCCCCGGAGTGCCAGATACCGATCACGGGGCAGCTCATCCGGACGGCCGACTCGATCGCGTGCACGATGCGCGCGCAGCCGTCCCGGCCCATCGCGCCGCCCTGGACCGTGGGGTCGGTGGCGAAGGCGACGACCTCGTTGCCGTCGACGAGGCCCTGGCCGGCCACGACACCCGAACCGTCGGCGGAGGCGAACAGCGAGAGCGTGTCCGGGTCGAAGAAGCGGCTCAGCCGCGAGACGGGAGTTCGGGAATCGGTGCGGTCGATGGTGGACAGACTCACCGTAGGTCTCCTTGGTTGAGCGGTATCAGCCTGCTCCTGCGCAGATGGCGGCCCCGGTGCGGCCACCGTGAGGTGTTTCCTGGCCGGGGCTTGGATCCCGGCGAACCGTCCCGGCGCCCCCGGGCGTGCCGCCGCCGCGGCGGCGGCACGGTCTTCCCTCGGGGCGCCGGGCGTGCGTCCTACACCGTGAACGCGAGACAGACGTCGTGCCCACCGAACCCGAACGAGTTCGACAGGCCCGCGCCGGTGCCGAGCTCCCGGTTGTCGATGCTCACGACATCCAGGGCGATCTCGTCGTCGAGCGCGTCGAGATTGCGCGTCGCGGGGACGACGCGCTCGCGCAGCGAGAGCAGCGTGACCACGGCCTCCAGCGCGCCGGCCGCCCCGAGCAGGTGGCCGGTCATCGACTTGGTCGAGGTCACCGCGATCGAGTCGAGCGCGGAGCCCAGCGCCAGCCGAAGCGCGATCGACTCGGCGACGTCTCCGGTCGGGGTCGACGTCGCGTGCGCGTTGACGTGGATGACGTCCTCGGGCTCCAGGGAGGCCGAGCGCAGCGCCGCCCGGATCGCCCGGGCCGCGCCGGCACCGGTCGGATCCGTCGCGGCCACGTGGTAGGCGTCCGAGCTGATGCCGGCGCCGGCGAGGGTCCCGAGGACCCGCGCGCCGCGTGCCTGCGCGTGCTCCGCCGCCTCCACCACGATGACCGCCGCGCCCTCGCCGAGCAGGAAGCCGTCCCGGGCCTTGTCGAACGGCCGTGAGGCGGTCTCGGGAGCGTCGTTACGCCGGGAGAGCGCCTGCATCTGCGCGAACCCGGCGATCGGCAGGGCGGCGATCGCCGCCTCCGTGCCGCCGGCGATCACGATGTCCGCCCGGCCGGCGCGGATGATGTCCAGCGCCAGCGCGATCGCCTCCGAGCCGGACGCACACGCGCTGACCGGCGCGTGCACACCGGCCTTGGCACCGAACGCCAGGCCGACCGTGCTCGCCGGGCCGTTTGGCATCAGCATCGGCACGACGTGCGGCGACACCCGCCGAGCCCCACGCTCCCGCAGCACGTCGTGCTGGTTGAGCAGGGTCAGCACCCCGCCGATCCCGGACGCCACGCAGACGGCGAGGCGCTCGGAGTCGACTTCCGGGGAGCCCGCGTGGGCCCATGCCTCCCGCGCGGCGACCAGCGCCATCTGCTGGCTGCGGTCGAGAGTTCTGGCCTCGACGCGGCCCAGCGGTGGCTCGACCGCGAGCGGGGCGGCGATGTGGACGGGGAGCTGTTCGACCCAGTCCTCGGTCAGGCGACGCGCGCCGGAGCGGCCGGAGAGCAGCCCCTCCCACGTGGACGGCACGTCGCCGCCGAGGGGAGTGGTAGCCCCGAGGCCGGTGACGACGACCTGCCTGGGGGTCGGGGTCACGCGGCGACACCCGCCCGCTGGATGTACGAGACGGCGTCGCCGACGGTCTTGAGGGTCTTGACGTCCTCGTCCGGGATCTTCACGCCGAACTTCTCCTCGGCCGCGACGACGACCTCGACCATGGAGAGCGAGTCGACGTCCAGGTCGTCGATGAAGGTCTTGTCCGCGGTGACGTCGGCCGGGTCCACACCGGCGACTTCCTCGAGGATCGCGGCGAGGCCGGCGAGAATATCGGTTTGCGACATGGCTTTCCTCCTGTGCGTTACGGGATCAGCGTTCCGGCCGAGCCGGTGGCTGGACGGGCGGCCCGCGCGGGCAGCTCCGTCCGGCGGTGGTGCGGGGCCCGGTCGCGGCACGGGTGGCCGCGGCTCGGGCCGGGGTACTCGGGGGCAGCGGAGTACCTGGGAGAAATGTGGTGCTCGGGGACGTCGGTGCTCAGGGGCATCGGACGACCTGTCCGCAGTAGGTCAGGCCGGCGCCGAAACCGAACAGCAGCACCGGATCGCCCGAGACGACCTCGCCGGCTTCCATCATCCGGTCGAGCGCCAGCGGGATGCTCGCCGCGGACGTGTTGCCGGAGTCCACCACATCGCGGGCGATCGGCACGTCGGGGACACCGAGGCCACCCGCGAGCGCCTCGACGATGCGCAGGTTCGCCTGGTGCGGCACGATCGCGGCCAGCTCTTCGGGCGCCACACCGGCCCGGTCGCAGACCGTGCGCAGGGTGGGAACGAGCGAGATGGCCCAACGGAACACGGCCGGGCCCTCCATGCGGAACGAGTTGTCGCCCCGCCCGGGAACCTGGATCGCCTCGGGCCGCGACCCGTCGTGGCCCCAGACAGCCGGGCCGATGTGATCGGTCTCGGCGGCGCCGATCACGACCGCGCCGGCGCCGTCCGCGAGCAGGATGCAGGTGGAACGGTCACTCCAGTCGGTGTAGTCGGAGAGCCGCTCGGTCGCGACGACCAGCACGTGCCGGGCGCTGCCGGCCCGCACCATGTCCGCCGCGGTGGAGACGGCGTAGCAGAAGCCGGCGCACCCGCCGTTGATGTCGAAGGTCCCCGCGGCCGACGCACCGAGCCGGGCGGCGACCTGCGGCGCGGTGCCCGGGATCTGGGACGGCGCCGTGCAGGTCGCCCCGATCACGGCGTCGACGTCGCGGGCGGCCAGCCCGGCGGCGGCCAGCGCCTTGTCCGCGGCGCTGACCCCCATCGCGACCGTGGTCTCGTCGTCGTCGGCGATCCGCCGGGTCGAGATGCCGGTCCGGGTGCGGATCCAGAGGTCCGAGGTGTCGACCTGCCGGGTGATCTCGTCGTTGGTGACCAGCCGGCCCGGGCGGTAGGTGCCCAGCCCCAGCAACCGCGCCCCTGTCATGAGGTCTCCCCGACCAGGGACTCGGTCTGGGTCGGCACGGCCACTCCGGCGGGGGGCAGGTACTCGGCGACGAGCTCGCGGGCGGCGTCCAGATCGGCGGGCGTCTTCACCGCGACGATCTTCGCTCCCCGCAGCTCGCGCCGGGCGATGCCGGCGAGCGTGCCGGCGGGCGGCAGCTCGATCACGGCGGTCACCCCGGCCTCGCGCATGGCGGCCAGGCACAGATCCCAGCGCACCGGTGCCGCCACCTGGGTGACCAGCCGGGTGAGGAGGTCGGCGCCGTCGTGCACCGCGGCGCCGTCGGCGTTGGAGAGCTGGCCGAGGACCGGAGCCCCGGGCCGGATGCCGCCCGCGACGGCGCGCAGCGCGTCGCCGGCCGAGGCCATGTGGTGGGTGTGGAACGCGCCGGCTACGGACAGGGGCCGCAGCTTCGTCTTCGGTGGCGGGGAGTCGGCGAGTTTCGCGAGGTCCTCGAGCGTGCCCGCGGCGACGATCTGCCCGGCGCCGTTGCGGTTCGCGGCGGTGAGGCCCATTCCCTCCAGCGCCGCGGCGACCTCGTCCGGGTCGCCACCGAGCAGCGCGGTCATCCCGGTGGGGGTCCGCGCGGACGCCTCGGCCATCGCGCGGCCCCGCAGGCCGACGAACAGCAGCGCCGACTCCGGGGTGAGCGAGCCGGTGATCGCGGCGCCGGTGATCTCGCCGACGCTGTGCCCGGCCACGACGGCGCGGGCGCCGCCGGCGGGGGCCGCCGGCAGCAGGCCGAGCTGCTCGGCGGCCAGCAGCCCGTTCGCGACGATGAGCGGCTGGGCGACCGCGGTATCCCGGATCGTCTCCGCCGGTGCCTCACAGCCGATGTCGACGAGGTCCAAACCGGCCGCCGCCGACCACCAGCGCAGCCGGGACTCGACGCCGTCGAGTTCCAGCCAGGGACGGAGCTGTCCCGGCGTCTGAGCACCCTGTCCTGGTGCGAGGATCGCGAGCACGTATTCACCTAACCCCGTGTGGCCGGTCGTTGTCGCTGGCGACGAGTCACCGATGTCTCGTCGGCTCGTTGTCGGTGTCCTACAAAGCGGCAGGCTCCGACGGTGCGTTAGTGCCCCTCCATGCCTCTGGACCGGAATCCGGTGACAGGGCGGTAAATTTGCTTGGTGTGACGGTTCTCGCACCGACGGGAGGGGCCGCGCGGGCGGGTCGCGGACGGGGGTCGGGTCCGATCTGACCTGTAGGTTACGTACCGTCCAGGCGACCGAGTACCAGAGCGATGTGCAGTATGAACCGCTCGCGGTGATCGGCGGGATCGAGACCGCAGACGTCCGCGGCCTTGCGCAGCCGGTAACGCACCGTGTTCGGATGAAGGTAGAGCGCCCGGGCGGTCGCCTCCAGCGACGCGCCGAAGTCGAGGTATGCGCCGGCTGTCTCCAACAGCGGGGTGCCGGCGTGGCGCAGCGGGAGGTAGACCTCCCTGATCAGGCTCTGCCGGGCGTCCGGATCACCGGCCAGCGCGAGCTCCGGCAACAGTGCGCTCGCCGAGACCGGGCGCGGCGCCGCCGGCCAGGCGGCGACGACGTCCGCGGCGGCGAGCGCCGCGCGGGCGCACCGGGGCGCCCCGGTGAGATCGCCCGCGATCGGCCCGACCACCACGGGGCCCGGCCCGCAGGCGGGCAGCAGCGCGCGGGCGGCCTCCAGCGCGGTGTCGGCGTCGCCGGACGGCGGCGGGGTGTCGCCGCGGCCGGACCCGCCCCCGGTACCCGTCGCGGCGGACGCGGACCCGCCGACGCCGCCAGGCCCACTCCCACCGTGCCCACTCCCACCGTGCCCAGACCCACCGTGCCCAACGCTGCCGGGCCCGCTTCCGCCGCTGGTCGCCGGCGGGCCCGGCGGGTCGCCGTCATCAGGGCCGAAGGCACCGCCGACGACCATCACGAGCCGGTCGTGGTGGACCCCGGCGAGCACCTCGAGGCCGGCTCCCCGCGCCAGCCGGTGCACCTCGTCGACGGCGACCTCGGGCGAGGTCGGCGGCGCCGCGCCGACGACGACGGTGACCGACGGCGGGTTGCGCCAGCCGACCGCGGCGGCCCGCGACGGCAGGCCGCGGTCGACCTCGCCGCGCACCACGTGGTCGACGACCAGCGCCTCCAGCCGGGCGTCCCACGCACCGCGCTCCTCGGCGGCCCGCGCGTACACGACCGCGCCGGCGAACGCGATGTCCCGGGAGTAGCGCAACACGTCGGCGAGCAGCCGCTGCTCGTGCTCCGGGCCGGCCAGCGTCGGCACCTCGGCCTCGATCGCCTCGACGGCGACCCGGACGAGGTCGACCAGTCGGCGGAAGGTCACCGCCCGCACCAGCTCGCGGGGCGCGACCCGGAAGACGTCGCCGGACAGCTCCCGGGCGTGCTCGGGGCGGCGGCACCACTCGACGAACGACGAGATCCCGGCCTGCACCACGAGCTGAATGTCGGCGCGGTGCCGGGCGGACATCGCCGGGTACCAGGGGAGCACCTCGGTCATCCGGGTGACCGCCCGCGAGGCGAGCCGGCCGCTCGCCAGCTCGACCCGGCGGATCACCTCGTCGGTGGAGCCGCGGGGCGGAAGCGCGCGGCCGGCCGGTGCGCCGCCGAGGGCGTCGTCCCGCGCGGGCGGCGCGGTCCGGGCCGGCGGCACGACGTGGCCGGGCCCCGACGTCGAGGAGACGGGGGTGGAGGAGGAGAAGGAGGCCGCGGTGGCCGGCGAGAGGGACGGGGGCAGCGGAGCGCCCTCCGCCGGCGATCCCGGACCGGCCGGGGGTTCGTGCGCGGATGCCTCGCCGGACCGGTCTGCTGCCACGGCGTCGAGCATGTCACGCCGTCAGAGCTGGTCCCGATAGGTGGCGGCCCAGTCATGCACCCGAGCGACATAGGAGCGGGTCTCGTCGAAGTCCGGGATGCCTCCCGCGACGCGGACGGCGTCCGGCCCCGCGTTGTAGGCCGCGAGCACCAGGGAGATGCGATCCCCGGGCAGATTGGCCACGGCCTCGGCCAGGTGTGCCTCGTAGTGGGCCGCCGAGACGATCGCGTCGCGGGGCTCGAGGGGGTCGGCGCGGCCGTCGCCGCTGCCGTCGATGCCGAACTCCGCCCAGGTGGTCGGGAGGAACTGCATCATGCCGCGGGCGCCGGCGTGCGAGACGGCCGCGGGATCGAAGCTGCTCTCCACCCTGGCCTGCGCGGCGAGCTGCGCCGCGCTGAGGACCCCGTAGGTGGCCGCCGCGGCCTGGAACACGGGGATCAGGTCGGCGGGCACGTCGGCGAAGGGTCGTTCGAAGATGTGGCTGCATCCGGACAGCAGCGCGATCACGATGACCACGGCCAGGACCGCGGTGACGGGCGCGCGCCGGATCATGCCTCCTGTTGTCCGTTCCGTACGGGTGATGTGTCCGAGCGATTGTGGTCTTCGCCGCGGCCGTTCCAGCCGTCGCCCCCCCTCACCCGACAAGCCGTGACCGCAGCGAGCGCAGGTCCTCCTCGGGGACGCCCGCCCCGCGCGCCCAGGCGGCCGGACCACCCCAGATCTCGGCGACACCGCCGAGAAAACCGCGCATGACCTCCGGCCGGCAGCTCATCTTGTCGATGGTCAGCGGATCCTCGGGCCGGTTGTAGGACGGGCGGCGGGCGAGCCGGGCGTCGACCCGGGCGATGCGCTCGTTGGTCAGGGTGTAGTCCTTGATGATCGCCTCGTCGTCGACGCCGACGATCCCGAGCAGGAGCGCCGACAGTACGCCGGTGCGGTCCTTGCCGGCGGCACAGTGGAACAGTGCCGGCCCCGTCACCGGCTGGGCGAGCAGGCGGATGGATTCGGCCACGGCGTCCCCGGCCAGGCGGAGGTAGTCCAGGTAGTGCTCGACCCGGTCGACCGAGTCGAGGTCCTTCACGATCGCGGGGAACCGGGGATCGTCCGGCATGATCCATTCGCCGGGCAGGAACGAGTGGTTGTGGTAGGCCACGTCCTCGTACTCCAGCGGGCCGCGGCCCTCCCGCGCGGCCTCCACCCGGGCCCGCAGGTCGAGCACCGTCCGCAGGCCGAACACCTCGCGCAGCCGGGCCACGTCGGCGGTGGTCAGCTCCTGCAGGGTGTCGCTGCGCAGGAAGGCGCCCGACCGGGTCAGGCGCCCGTCGGACGTCGGCATCCCGCCGAGGTCACGGGTGTTGTCAGTGCCTGCGAGGTCGAACCAGCGGTGCACCTCCCGATCATAGGTCGGCTCGGGGTGCCCCGGACTGGGGTTCGGGTGTCCTCGGTTCCACTATCGGTGGCCGGGCGGCGTCCGCACCGGCGTCGGACGGGTCGATCGGGCGGGCCGGCACCCCGGCCACGACGAGTCCGGGGCGCACGTCGCCGGTGACGACCGCCCCGGCGCCGACCACCGCCCCGGCGCCGATCCGCCGGCTCCGCACGACGCTGGCCTGCATCCCCACCCAGGCGCCGGGGCCGACCTCGACGCCGCCGCCGATCCGGGCGCCGGGGGCGAGCGTCGCGTAGTCGCCGAGGCGGCAGTCGTGCGCGATGCCGGCACCGATGTTCACCAGGACGTGCCGGCCCGTCTCGATGTTGGTGGTGAGGCTCGCGAGCGCGCAGACCACGGTGCCCGGCCCGAGCTTCACGTCGCCGCCCAGGTGGGCGCGGGGATGGACGATCGTGGCCGGGCGCCGTCCGCACGCGCTGGCGTACCGGTCGATGCGGGCCCGTGAGGCCGCCGCGCCGACGCCGATCAGGTAGTCGGCCTCGAGGCTGGCCAGCAGGTCGAGCCCGCCCAGCACGGTGCTCCCGCGCCGGGCGAGCGGGTCGGGATCGACCTCGCCGTCGTCGAGGAACCCGAGGAACCGGTAGATGTCCCGGTCGCTGGCGGCGTTGACCGCCTCGACGAGGTCGAGGAGCTCGCGGCCGTGGCCGCCGGCTCCCACGATGACGAGCTGGCGTCCGAGGTCTGGCACGGGGCCGACCGTAGAGCGATGACGGCTCCCGTTCAATCAGACACTCTGAGTAGTCGATCCCGTCGGGCGGTGCCGCCCGCCTGGAGGGTGCGCCGCCACGGGATGTGCGGTATCGCCGGCCGCTTCCCTCGACTCGATTACTATGGGTATCTGATCGGTTGCTTATCGTCGCTTGATGTGCTCATGGGGAGTGATTCGGACGATGAGGGTCGTGGTGACCGGGGGCGCCGGGTTCATCGGTGCCCACCTGACCCGTGCGCTGCTGGCCCATGGCTGTGAGGTGGTCGTGGTCGACGACCTCAGCACCGGAGCCCGGTCGAACCTGCTCGGCCTGCCCGCGCGCCTCGTCCTCGGCAGCGTCACCGACCGTGAGCTGCTGGAGGACGCCTGCACCGGGGCGGACAGCGTCGTCCACCTGGCTGCGCGGCCCTCCGTCGAGCGCTCGCTGCTCGACCCGCTGGCCACCCACCACGTCAATGCGACCGGCACACTGACCGTGCTCGACGTGGCGCAGCGGGGCGAGACCCACGTGGTGGTCGTCTCCTCCGCTCTGGTGTACGGGACGTCCGGCGGCCGCCCCCAGACCGAGGACGACCCGCCGCGTCCGACCAGCCCGTACGCGGCCAGCGCGCTGGCGGCCGAGGGGTACGCCCTGGCGCACCAGGCGAGCTTCGGGCTGCCGGTCCTGGTCGCGCGGCTGTTCAACGTCTACGGCCCGTACCAGCCGGCCCGGCGCGCCCACGCCGCCGTCGTGCCGTCGTTCATCGACGCCGCGCTGCGTGGACGTCCGTTGCCGGTGCACGGCGACGGCCGGCAGACCAGGGACTTCACCTACGTCGAGGCGGTCGCCGGGCTGCTGGCCGACGCGGCCTGCCGCCGGCTGGCCCACCCCGGGCCGGTGAACCTGGCGTTCGGGACGAGCACCGACCTGCTGGCGTTGGTCGCCCACCTCGAGGACATCCTCGGCCGCCGGCTGGACGTGGCGCACGGCGCGCCGCGCGCCGGGGACGTCCGCGACTCGTGCGCCCGCCCGGACGCCATGCACGCGCTCTTCGGCTCCGTCGAGCGCTCTGACCTGCGGGCGACCCTGGAGGAGACCGTGCACTGGTACCGGGAACGCCTCGGCGAGGCCCCCGGCGCCGCGCCCAGATCCGCGGACACCCCCCACCGCTGACCGTCACTGCCGGCTCACCCGACCCGAGCCTCACCCGACCCGAGCCTCGGGCGGCCCGTCCTGGCGCGGCCCGTCCTGGCGCGGCCCGTCCTGGCGTGGACCGGCCTGGCGCGGCACTTTCGGCGTGGGCTGTTCGGCGGCCAGCCGGGCCAGCGTGGCCCGGATCAGATCCGGCGCCGCGTACGGGTCGACGTCCCGGACGGCGGCCGGGTCCAGCGGCGGCACCGGTACCTGCGAGATCAGCGGGTGTCGCGGCCGGGAGTCCCACTCGCCGGCGCCCAGCAGCTCCTCGTGCAGCTTCTCGCCCGCGCCGAGCCCGGTGTAGACGATGTCCACCGGCGCGGGCGCGCGGGCCGCGATGCGACGGGCGACGTCCGCGATGCCCACCGGTTCCCCCATGTCGAGGACCAGCGCCTCGCCGGCCGAGCCCAGCGCCCCGGCCTGCAGGACGAGCTGCACGGCCTCCTGGACGGTCATGAAGTAGCGGGTCACCTCCGGGTGGGTGACCGTCAGCGGCCCTCCCGCGGCGAGCTGGCCGGCGAAGACGGTCAGCACCGAGCCGTTGCTGCCGAGCACGTTGCCGAAGCGGACGCTGACCAGCACCCCCGGCGCCTGCCCGGCGACGTGGGCGGTGAGGCGCTCGGTGATCCGCTTGGAGTGGCCGAGCACGCTGCTCGGGTTGGCGGCCTTGTCCGTCGAGATGTTCACCAGGCGCCGCACCCCGCAGGCGACCGCGGCCTCCAGGACGGTCAGCGTCCCCCACAGGTTCGTCTTCACCGACTCACCCGGGAAGCGCTCCAGCAGCGGGAGGTGCTTGAGCGCCGCGGCGTGGAAGACGACCTCGGGCCGGCGGGCGGCGAACAGCGAGGCCATCAGCTCGGTGTCGCGGATGTCACCGAGGACGATCGCGTCGTCCTCGAGCATCGCCCGGCCGTGCAGCGAGAGCTGGACGGCGCGCAATGCCGACTCGTCCCGGTCCAGCATGATCAGCTCGGCCGGCCCGAAGGCGTGGATCTGCCGGCACAGCTCCGATCCGATCGACCCGCCGGCGCCGGTCACCAGGACGCGGCGCCCGGTGAGGTACCGCTCGGCGGCTGTCATGTCGGTCTGGATCTGCCGCCGGCCGAGCAGGTCGGCGAGGTCGAGATCGCGGATGTCCGCGACGTCGACGGTGCCGTCCACCAGGTCGACGACGCGGGGGAGCACCTTGACGGCGAGCCCGGCCGGTTCGGCCAGCGCGCTGATCTCCCGCAGTAGGGCCGCGTCCGCGCTGGGGATCGCGACGAGCAGGGTGCGTGCGCCGGTGGATGCCGCGACGCCGGCGATCGCGTCCCGGCCGCCGCGGACCCGCACCCCGGAAAGCTGCAGGTTCCAGGTCCGCTGGTCGTCGTCGAGCAGCGCGACCGGGTAGTAGGGGCTGCTCGGCGTGCGCAGCATCGCGGTGAGCACCATCTGCCCGCCGTCGCCCGCGCCGAAGACGATCAGGGGCTCGGCCGCGTCCGGGGCCGGCCGGCGCAGCCGCTCCTCCGTCAGCCTCCACAGGTAACGGACGCCGAACATCAGTACCAGGGTCACCGCCCCGCCGAGCGGCGGCACGCTGAGCGGAACCGGCCGGGGCGCGCCGAACGCCATCACCACGACGAGCACCCCGAGGACGGTGAGGGCCACCGTGACCAGGATGCCCAGCACCTCCTCGAACCCGCCGAACCGGTACCGGCCCAGGTAGAGGTGCAGCGCCGTGCCCAGGAAGTGGAGCAGGCAGGTGGCCAGGAAGACGATGACCCAGAAGCTTGGGTCGGCCAGCGCGGCCGGGTCGAGGTCGAGCCGGCCGACCTGGGCGGCGGTGAACCCGAGCGCGAGCGCACAGACGTCCAGGACGATCTGGAGCCCGACCCGCTGACGGAGATTGAGGCGCGACACGCGCCGTGCGACCGCTGTCATCCACAGACCGTGACGCGATCCGTCTACTCTACGTCTCCACATGAGGCCATAGAGTAATTGCCACTGTGCGTAAATGGACGACTACCGGTGCGGTACGTTGTGTCTGTTGAGTGTCACGGTGAGTGTTCGGGAGAGGTCCCGGGAGGGTGGTCGGCGAGTGGAACTGCGCGACTACGTGCGCGTCCTGCGTCGAAGCTGGTTGCTCGTGCTGACCTGCGCCCTGTTGGGAGGTCTGCTTGCGGCGACGGCGACCTGGCGGGCGGCCAGGATCTACGCGGCGACGGTGACCATGATCGTGTCGTCCTCGGACAACAGCGAGGGCGTGGCGACCGCCTACCAGGGCGGCCTGCTGTCCCAGCAGCGGGTCAAGTCCTACGCCAACCTCGTCGCCAGCGAGCGGGTGGCCGCGGCGGTCATCGAGCAGCTGAAGCTGGACGACAGCCCGTCCGGTCTGCGCGGGCGTATCCAGGCGCAGGCCATCCCGGACACCGTCCTGCTGCGCGCCGTCGTGCGCGACGCCGATCCGGGCCGCGCGCGGTCGATCGCGGACGCGGTCGGAGAGGCGTTCTCCGAGGCCGTCGCCCGGATCGAGCAGCCGGTCGCGGACGAGCCGCCGTCGGTGCGGGTCAGGGTGTGGGAGCACGCCAAGCTTCCCACCACCCCGGTCTCCCCGCAGCCCGTGCGCAACATCGCGCTCGGGCTGCTGCTGGGCCTGCTGATCAGCATCGGCGCCGCGTTCCTCCGGCACCGCCTCGACACCAGCGTCACCGGGGAGGCGGACGCCGACAGCGTCACCGGGCTGCCGAACCTGGCGATGATCAACTATGACTCGAGCTCCGGGCGGCGGCCGCTGATAATCCACGCGGGCCCGCACTCGCCGCGCGCCGAGTCCTTCCGCCAGCTCCGCACCAACCTGCAGTTCGTGGACGTCGACACCGCCCCCCGGTCGATCCTCGTCAGCAGCTCGGTGCCGGGGGAGGGTAAGACCACCACGGCCTGCAACCTCGCGATCGCCCTGGCACAGGGTGGCGCCCGGGTTTGCCTGGTCGAGGGTGATCTGCGGCGGCCTTCCTTCGGCGAGTACCTGGGCATCGAGTCCGCGGCCGGCCTGACCTCGGTGCTGATCGGCGCGGCCGACCTCGACGACGTGCTCCAGCCCTGGGGCGAGGGCCGGGTCGGCGACGGCCGGGTCGAGGTGCTGCCGAGCGGACCGATCCCGCCCAACCCGAGTGAGCTGCTCGGCTCCCGCAACATGTCCGACCTGATCGAGGTGCTCCACTCCCGCTTCGACATCGTCCTGATCGACGCGCCGCCGCTGCTGCCCGTGACCGACGCCGCCGTGCTGGCGACCCGGGTGGACGGCACCCTGCTGGTCGCCCGGGTGGGACGGACGCGGCGCGAGCAGCTGCACCGGGCCGCGGAGACCCTGCGGGCGGTCGACGCGCGGATGATCGGAACGGTTCTCAACATGGTGCCGACCAAGGGACTGAACGCCCATTACTACGGGCGGTACGAGAGCTACGCGCCGCGCGCCCGGCACGCGCGCGCACCCGGGCTGAACTGGGCTCGCACTCCAGCCGCCCCCGACCGCGGCCTGCGCCCGGCCGGCGGCCGATCCGCGGCGACCGCCAGGCCGGCCTCCGCCGCTTCCCCCGCGACGTCGTCTTCCGGCCAGCCGTCCGGGCAGCGTTCGGCGTCCCGCCCGGGGAACGCCTCGCCCACCGGGTCCGCGGCCCAGGGCGCCTCCGCGTCGGCGGCGCCGGTGAAGCCCGCCCAGGGCGCCCGCAAGGCCGCGACCTGGGCCGTGACCGATGCCGGTCGGGGGGGATCGCGGGCCGGGTCCCGGCTCGGATCCGGGTCGGGAGCATCCGCCCCGGTATCGGCATCCGCCGCGGGATCGGCGGCGGCGTCAGCGCCAGCGGGCCAAGGGGAGCAGGCAGCCGGTCCCGCACAGCCGCCGGCCGCCGCGGCGTCAACGCCCGCCGCCCCGGCGACGAAGCGATCGGCCGCTGGACGGCAGGGCGCGCGCCAGCAGCAGGGCGCCACAGCGCCCGATTCCAACTCGCCGGGGTCTTCGGGCTCCGCGCAGCGGGCGCCTGATCAGGCCACCGAGGCCGGTGCGAACCCGCCGACCGTCGAGATCGCCGCGCAGCGCGAGCCGGGGGACCACACCGCGCCGCTCGCCTATGGCGCGAGCACGCCCGACCGCGGTTCCGACGGTTCGACAGGCCGGTGACGCGGCGGTCGACGGGGGAAGCGGAACGGCCGGCCGGCCAGGGGGAACAGCCGGCCGGGGGAAAGGTGCGGCCGGGCGACGGTGGCACCAGCCCGTCGCCGCGGCGGGAGTGGCGACCGGACCGGAGGATCGTGGCGGGCGGCGCGCTGTTGCTGGTCGTCCTGCTGATGGCCGGCACCTGGATCGTCGTGCGCGGCCTGCTCGCGCGGTCGCACCTGGAGGCCGCCCGGGCACAGATCTCCCGGCTGCAGGCCGCCGTCACGAACGGGGCGGTTCCCGAGGGGGCTGAGCTGCGCCGGGCCGTCGACGAGATCACCGCGCAGACCGAGTCGGCCCGCGCGCTCACCGCCGACCCGCTGTGGTCGCTGGCCGGGCGTGTGCCGCTGGCGGGCTGCCCGCTGCGCTCCAGCGCGGCCCTCGCCGCCGCGCTCCACGATGTGGCCGCCGGCGCGCTGCCGCCGGTCGCCGAGCTGGGGGACCGGCTGGCCCCGTCCAGCCTGCGGTCGGGGATGGCGGTGAACGTCAGGGCGCTTGCCGTGGCGCGAGCGCCTGCCGCGCGGGCCCGGGCGGCCGTCGAATCGTTCGAGGCGGCGGCCCGGCGGGTTTCCGGCTGCGGGTGGCTCGGCGGAGCGGTCGGCCTCGACGAGGCCAGGGAGGAGGCGGTCGCCACCGGCTCCCGGCTGCACGGCGCGCTCGACACGTTGGTCCTCGCCACCCGGCTGGGCCCGGGGATGCTCGGAGCGGACGGTCCCCGCCGCTACCTGCTCGTGGTGCAGAACCCGGCCGAGTCGCGGACGAACGGCGGCATCATCGGCGGGTTCGGCGTGCTGACGGCCACCGGCGGCAGACTGGAGCTCGACGACATCTCCGGCAACGGTGCGCTGCCCGGCGGGTCGACCCAGGCTCGGCCGGTAACCGCGCTGTCGCCCGAGTTCGCAGCGCGCTACGGGGCCTTCTGGCCGGCCAGGGTGTGGGCGAACGTCAACCTCACCCCGGACTACCCGAGCGCGGGGCGGCTCTACTCCCAGCTGTACCGCGCCGGCACCGGGACGGCGGTCGACGGGACGATCAGCCTTGACCCCACCACGCTGTCCTACCTGCTGGCGGCCACCCGCCCGGCCGTCCTGCCCGACGGGCGGGTGATCACGGCTGGAGAACTCGTCGAGCTGGTCGAGTCCCGGGTCTACCAGGAGATCGACGACGTCGCGGCGCGGGACGCCTTCTTCGCCGCGGTCGGCGAGGCGGTCTACGAGGCGGTCGTGTCGGACGCGGGTGCCGCGGGCGGTACGGAGAACCTTCTCCGGGTCATGGCCCGCGCCGCGAGAGAAGGTCGGCTGCTGGTGTCAAGTAACCACGCCGATGAACAGGAGGTGCTTTCCTCGACCGTGCTCGGTGGTGCGTTGCCGGAGGCGCCCGGCCCGTTCCTCGGAGTCGTCACGCAGAACGCTACAGCGAGCAAGCTCGACTACTGGCTGCGACGTAGCACCACCTACCGAATGGAGCGCCAGCCCGACGGGACCGGATATGTGACGATCACCGTGCGGCTGACGAACGCCGCGCCGGTGGGTCTGAGTGACTACGTCCGCAACCGCGCGGACCTCGACGGCCCCGGGCGGCGGAACGAAGAAGCTCAGAACAACCTGTGGTTCTCCCTCTACACCGGGCGCGGGAGCTGGTTCGTCGACGCGCGCCTTGACGGCAGGCCCGTCTCGCTGACATCGGGCGAGGAGCGCGGCCACCCGGTCCTGTCGACGTATCTGACGGTCGACCGGGGCCAGACGCGGACGCTGCAGGTGCGTGTCCTCGAACCGGTGGCCGGCCCGACACTCGCCGTTCGTGGCCAGCCTCTGCCGTTTCCCGAGCGGCTGGTGGTAGAGGGGCTGCCCGTCACCTCACCCTGGTCACAGAGAGTTGGAAAGTGAGTGCGGAGCGTTCTAGACGCTGAGAGTGACTCTCTGTAGTCTCCCCGTAGTCAATCATCCAACGGCTTGAACGGATCATGCTCAGGGAGAGTGTCTGAATGAAGTTCCGAACTCTCGGCGTCGCGCTGCTGGCGGGCGGCGGGCTGGCGCTCGCCGCGCTGCCGGCTTCACCAGCGGCGGCGATCGACGACGAAGGGCCTAGCGGCTGCTTCGGACCGACCGGGGAAGGTGGCGTCAGCAGCTCGGTCGTCATGGTGGGCGAGCCAATCTACTTCAGTGGATGCGGCTTCGCGCCGTCGACATCGGTGAGAGTCGAGGTCAACGGAATCTACCGGGACAATGCCTCCGTCGACGGCGACGGCTTGTTCGGCATGAACCTCACCTTCTCCACCGCGGGTGTCCAGACGATCACCGCAGTCGGTACCGCCATTACTGGCCCCGGCGGGCCATATCCGCCTGTTGGGCCGGTACTGCCGGCGCCGGTGGACCCGCCGCCCGGTGATCCGGGGCCGCCGGACGTGCCCGCTGGGCCGGTATCGCCGGCGCCGGTGGACCCGCCGCCCGGTGATCCGGGGCCGCCGGACGTGCCTGGTGAGCCGGGACTGCTGGACGACTTCGGCGGGCCGGTCCTCCCGGATGCACCGCCGGCCGCGACCGAGCCGGTGGCGCCGGGTGTCGCCGCGACCGACCCGGCTGTGCCGGGTGTACCCGGCGTGCCGGCAGCCGTGACCGAGCCGGTGGTCCCGGATGCCGCGGCGGCCGTGACCGAGCCGCCTGTGCCGACCGGTCTCAGCGTGCTGGACAAGGACAAGGGCTACGAGGACTGGCCGGTGGGCGTGGAGGGCGAGCGCATCGTCACCGCCTCGGTGCTGGTCATCGGAATCGGTGAGCGCGGCATCACCGGTCTGCCCTTCGACCCGGCCCTGGTCGGGAGCTGGGTCGGCGACTGGGTCCGCTGGGGCGTCGGCGGCTTCGACAAGGACCGTGACCGCTCCTGCTTCGGCGACGGCTTCGACAAGGACCGCGGCAAGGTCGACGGTGTCAGGGACGACAGGTTCGGTGAGCACCGCGACGGTCTGGCCGCCCCGGTGGCCGCGCCACTGGCCGACGTCCGGGACGACAAGGACGACCGGGACGACAAGGATGGCTGGGACGACAAGGCCGTCCGGGACGACAAGGACGACCGGGACGACCGGGACGACAAGGACGGCAGGGACCGCAACGGTGACTGCATCATCGCCGGTGGCGTGGTCGGTGTCGGCGGTGTCGGCGGTGTCGGCGGTGTCGGCGGCGCCGGCGGCGCAGGCGCGGCCGGTGGGGCGCTGCCCTTCACCGGTGTCGCGACCGGTGCCATGGCCTCCATTGCCGTCGCGCTGCTCGGCGGCGGTGTGCTGCTGCGGGTAGCCGCTCGCCGTCGCCGCCTCACCGGCCGGATGCAGGGCTGACCCGTCCAGGCTGAGGAAGTGCGGTCCGGCACCGTGGGGAAGAGGTGATCCGGCACCACCTGTGAACGGCTCGGGCCGCTCGCGCGAATCTCGCGCGGGCGGCCCGTCGCCGTTCCGCCGCGAACCGAGCCCGCCGCTGGCCGCTACCGGTGTCGCAGGCCCGAAGCGGCGGAGCGGGGCCAGCGGGCCGACCTGCGCAGCGGGTCGAACGGGGCCAGCTCGGGTGGTGTCCGCCCGTCGACCAGTGCCTCAGCCACCAGCCGCCCGGTGATCGGGCCCAGGGTGATGCCCCACATCCCGTGGCCGCCAGCCACGTGCACCCGCGGTGAGGATGTCGGCCCGACGAGCGGCAGCCCGTCCGGCGTGCACGGGCGCGGGCCCACCCACTCCAGTGTCCGCGAGCGCAGGTCGACCCCGCGCAGCAGCTCGCCCGCGGCCGCGGCGATCGCGTCGACGCGGCGCGGGTCCGGCGCGGCGTCGGGACGGCGGAACTCCATCATCCCGGCGATCCGCAGGCCGTCCCCGATCGGGGTGCAGGCCACCCGGGAGGCCGGGAAGTAGATCGGCCCGGTGGGCGGCTTCTCCACCGCGGCGGTGAACGAGTAGCCGCGGCCGGCCTGCACCGTCGACCGCACCCCGTAACGGGCCGCCAGCCGGGGCAGCCAGGCGCCGGTCGCCAGCACCACCGCATCGAAGTGCACAGGTGGCTCGGTGTGGTCGGCCAGCGCGAGCACCACCCGGGAGCCCAGGTCGATGACCTTGTCGACGCCGACTCCCTCCCGGATGATCCCGCCGCGCTCGCGCACCGCGTCCGCCAGCGCGGCGACGAACCGGCCCGGGTCGCAGTAGCGCTGCCCGTGCACCTGGACGACGTGGGTGATCTGGTCGGAGAGCAGGGGAGCGAGGTCCCGCGCTGTCAGTGGATCAAGCGCGACCGCGTCCACCGGCTGGCCGCAGGCCCGGACGTCGTCGAGCTCGGCGAGCAGCGCGTCGGCGCCGCGCTGGTCGCGGTAGCAGGCCAGGAACGGGGCGGCGGCCCGGGTCGGCGCGGCCACCCCGCCGTCCGCGAGGTCGTCGAAGGCGTCCAGGCTGCGCCGGGTCAGCGGGGACAGCGCCCGCATCGCCGCCCGCCACCGGTCGTGCGTACTGTGCGCGACGAAGCCGGCGAGGAAGCGGCCGAGCGCCGGGTCGGCCGCCGGCGGCAGGTAGACGGGGCTGTCCGGCCGGAGCAGCATCCGCAGGCCATAGCGCAGCACGGCCGGTTCCGGCAGGGGCGTGGCCAGCCCCGGGGTGAGCCAGCCCGCGCTGCCCCAGGACGCGCCGGCCCCGCCCCAGACCGGACCGGGCGTCACCCGGTCGCGTTCGAGGACGGTGACGCCGACCCCGCGTTCCTGGAGGAACCAGGCCACACAGAGCCCGACCATGCCGCCGCCGACGACGGCCACGTGGTCGGGGCGTGGCCCTGCGGAGCGCGCCCTGGGGGCGGAGGAGATGACATGCGCGGGACGAGGGTCCACGACCGAAGATGTTCCCGCCCGTGGGCCGTTCAGCCCTCCGGCCGCCGAAACAGCCACCAACCGGGCACCTGCGGGCCACCCCGCCAGGTGGGCGGGGCGGCCGGCGTCGAGTGGCGCGGGCGGGCGGGCGCCGGGCGGGCGGGCGGCGCGGTGTGGGTGGGACGGCGGCTACCGCCGGGTGACGGCCCGCAGGTACTCGCGGTTCAGGTTCCCGATGCTCGTCAGCGGGATGCCCTTCGGGCAGGCCACGGTGCACTCACCGGTGTTGGTGCAGCCGCCGAAGCCCTCGGCGTCCATGGCCTCGACCATGTTGCGGACCCGGGTCTCGCGCTCCGGGGCGCCCTGGGGCAGCAGGTTGAGGTGGGTGACCTTGGCCGAGGTGAACAGCATCGACGACCCGTTCGGGCACGCCGCCACGCAGGCACCGCAGCCGATACAGGTCGCGTTGTCGAACGCGGCGTCGGCGACGGGCTTGGGCACCGGCGTCGAGTGCGCCTCGGGCGCGCTGCCGGTGACCACCGAGATGTAGCCGCCGGCGCCGATGATGCGGTCGAAGCTGGAGCGGTCGACGACCAGGTCCCGCACGACCGGGAAGGCACCGGCCCGCCACGGCTCGACGTCGATGACGTCGCCGTCGTTGAACGAGCGCATGTGGAGCTGGCAGGTCGTGGTGCGGTCACGCGGGCCGTGCGCCTGGCCGTTGATGACCACTCCGCACGCGCCGCAGATGCCCTCGCGGCAGTCGTGGTCGAAGGCCACCGGATCCTGGCCCTCGAGGATGAGCCGCTCGTTGAGCACGTCGAGCATCTCGAGGAAGGACATGTCCGGGCTGACGTCGGGCAGGTCGTAGGTGACCATGGCACCGCGGTCCTCCGGGCCGCGCTGCCGCCAGATCCGAAGGGTGAGGTTCACGGTCGGGGCTCCTTCGAGTGCTGTGGGCTCGTCGCGCGGCGCGCGGACGTCCATGATCGCGCCGCCTGTGGCGCGGGGAAGACTGATGGCGGGGAGCGGGGAGCGGGGGAGGGGCGCGTCCGGAGCGGCCGGCGGCCGCTGGCTGCTCCGGACGGGACGTGCCCACGGCCGCCCGGGCTCACCCGGTGGGACGTGTGCCGGCCGCCGCTGGCAGCCCCGTCGCCGGCCGCCACCGTACCGCCCCACATCGGGGCGACGGGCGGCGGCCGACCAGGAGGATCACGAGTAGTTGCGCTGGGCCAGGTGGACGTAGTCGAACTGCAGCGGCTCCCGGTGCAGCACCGGGGCCCCGCCGGTGTACTCCCACGCCGCCGCGTAGGCGAAGCGCTCGTCGTCGCGCAGCGCCTCGCCGTCCGGGGTCTGGCTCTCCTCGCGGAAGTGGCCGCCGCAGGACTCGGCGCGGTGCAGGGCGTCGATGCACAGCAGCTCGCCGAACTCGAGGAAGTCCGCGATCCGGTTCGCCTTCTCCAGCGACTGGTTCAGCTCGCCGGAGTCGCCTGGCACCTTCACCCGCCGCCAGAACTCCTCGCGCATCTCCGGGATGCGGGCGAGCGCCTTGCGCAGGCCCGCCTCGGTGCGGCCCATGCCGCACTCGTCCCAGATGAGCTCGCCGAGCTCGCGGTGGAACGAGTCGGGCGTGCGGTCGCCGTTGATCTCCAGCAGCCGGCCGAGCCGGCCGGTGACCTCGCCGACCACGGACGTCACCGTCGGGTCGTCCAGGCTGACCGAGCCCAGCTTGGTGCTGGCGATGTAGTTGCCGATCATGGGTGGTAGGACGAAGTAGCCGTCGGCCAGGCCCTGCATGAGGGCGCTGGCGCCGAGGCGGTTCGCGCCGTGGTCGGAGAAGTTGGCCTCACCGATCACGAACATCCCGGGGATGGAGCTCTGCAGGTCGTAGTCGACCCACAGCCCGCCCATCGTGTAGTGGACGGCCGGGTAGATCCGCATCGGGACCTTGTACGGGTCCTCGCCGGTGATCCGCTCGTACATCTCGAACAGGTTGCCGTACTTCTCGCGGACCTTGTCCTCGCCCATGCGCTTGATGGCGTCGGCGAAGTCGAGGTACACACCGAGCCCACCCGGGCCGACGCCGCGGCCGTCGTCGCACTGGTACTTCGCCGCGCGCGACGCGATGTCACGCGGGACCAGGTTGCCGAAGGCCGGGTAGATCCGCTCCAGGTAGTAGTCGCGCTCGGCCTCGGGGATCTGGTCCGGCGAGCGGGTGTCGCCCTTCTGCTTGGGCACCCAGATGCGGCCGTCGTTGCGCAGCGACTCGCTCATCAGCGTGAGCTTGCCCTGGTACTCCCCGGAACGGGGGATGCAGGTCGGGTGGATCTGCGTGTAGCAGGGGTTGGCGAACAGCGCCCCGCGCCGGTGGGCCCGCCACGTCGCCGTGGTGTTGGAGCCCTTGGCGTTCGTGGAGAGGAAGAAGACGTTGCCGTAGCCGCCGGTGGCGAGCACGACCGCGTCCGCCAGGTACGGAGTGATCTTGCCGGTGACCAGGTCGCGGGCGACGATGCCCCGGGCCCGGCCGTCGATGACGATCAGGTCGAGCATCTCGGTGCGGGGGTGGATCTCCACCCCGCCGGCGTCGATCTGGCGGGACAGCGCCTGGTAGGCGCCGATCAGCAGCTGCTGGCCTGTCTGGCCCCGCGCGTAGAAGGTCCGCTGGACCTGCACGCCGCCGAAGGAGCGGGTGTCGAGCAGGCCGGAGTACTCGCGGGCGAACGGCACGCCCTGCGCGACGCACTGGTCGATGATCTGCGTCGAGATCTGGGCGAGCCGGTAGACGTTGGACTCGCGGGCGCGGAAGTCGCCGCCCTTGACCGTGTCGTAGAACAGCCGGTAGACGGAGTCGCCGTCGTTGCGGTAGTTCTTCGCCGCGTTGATGCCGCCCTGCGCGGCGATCGAGTGCGCGCGCCGGGGCGAGTCCTGGAAGCAGAACTGGATGACGTTGTAACCCTGCTCGGCCAGGGTCGCGCCGGCCGCGCCGCCGGCGAGGCCGGTACCGACCACGATCACGGTGTGGCGGCGGCGGTTGGCGGGGTTGACCAGCTTGGCGGCGAACTTGCGCCGGTCCCAGCGGGTTTCGATCGGGCCGTCCGGGGCGGCGGTGTCGACGATGTCGTCGCCCACCGTCCAGTAGGAGCCTCCGCCAGAGCCGAGGGAGGTCGTCTCGGGCATCTCAGTCCACCAATCCGGCCAGCACGGCGATGGGAACGACCATGAAACCCGCCGAGAGGAGGACCGCCAGCACGGTCGCGACGGCCTTCAGGTTCTTTTCCCGGGCCGCACTGTGCACGCCGAGGGTACGAGCAGCGCTCCAGAATCCGTGATGGATGTGGAGACCGAGCGCTAGCATGGCGATGATGTAGAAAAGTGTGACCCACCACACGGAGAAGCTGGACACCACGTTGTCGTAGGCGGCGCCCTCAACCCCGTTGCGGTTGAGCGTCAGAGCCGTGAAATCGAGGAGGTGGTAGATGATGAACAGGCCGATGATGATGCCGCCGTAGCGCATCGTGTTCACGGCGTAGCTCGCCTCGAGCCGCTGCCGGTGCGAGTACTTCTGCGGCCGGGCCCTGAGGTCGCGCCGGCTCAGCTGGTACGCCGACGCGGCATGCAGGACCACCGCCCCGAGCAGCAGGGCTCGCATGACCCAGAGGAACCAGGCTTCGTGGAGCGCCGGTACTCCGATCGAGCGCAGCCAGTGCGCGTACTCGTCGAAGCTCTCGCGGCCGAAGAAGATCTTCAGGTTCCCGAGCATGTGGGCGAGGAGATAGAGGAGCATCACCGCCCCGGTGACGGCCATCACAGCCTTCTTGCCGATGGTGGACCGCCAGAAGATGCCTACGGGGGACGTAGGCCGCGCGTCGTTCGTTACAGCCACGTTGGGAAACCCTAAGGACAAGTCTCCGAGTGGTCCAAGACATGATGGGCCTGATCTCGATAGCCAGTAACTATCGTCGGCTACCCTAAGGTGTGCAGCTCCATCAGCTTGCGTATTTCGTGGCCGTGGCCGAGACCAGGCACTTCACCCGTGCGGCCGAGCGTGAGCACGTAGCGCAGCCGTCCCTCTCGCAACAGATCCGTGCCCTGGAACAGGAGCTGGGTAGTCCCCTGTTCAACCGAATGCGGGGGAACATCACACTCACTCCGGCAGGGGAGACACTGCTCCCGCTGGCACGAAGGATCCTCGCCGACACCGAGACGGCCCGCCGTCAGGTGCAGGAGCTGCTCGATCTGCGGCACGGCACCGTGCGGCTGGGCGCGACGCCGAGCCTGTGCACCGGGTTCCTGCCCGAGGTGCTGCACGCCTTCCACCTCGACTACCCGGGCATCCGGCTGCTCGTCGAGGAGGGCGGCTCACGCGATCTCATCCGCGACCTGGCGCAGGGCCACCTCGACCTGGCGCTCATCATCCTTCCGCTGCACAGCTCGGATCCGGCGCTGTCGACCACGCCACTGCTGCGCGAGGACTTGGTCGTCGTCACGTCCGAGAACTCCCCGCCGCCGGCGCGGGACGGCCACCTCCAGGTGTCCGACCTGCGCCACCGCCCGCTGGTGATGTTCCGCCGGGGCTACGACCTCCGGGAGTTCACCGTGAGTGCCTGCCGGATCGCCGGCTTCGAGCCGACCTTCGCGATCGAGGGCGGGGAGATGGACGCGGTGGTCGGCTTCGTCGAGGCCGGGCTGGGTGCCGCGGTGATCCCGAGCATGGTCGCCCGGCGCCAGCGGCTGCGTACCACCGCCTTCGCCCCGCCCGGTCTGCACCGGACGATCGGGCTGGCCCACCGCCGTGACGTCGAGCCGCCGCGGGCGGCCCAGGAGCTGCGGCGCAGCCTGCGGGCCTACCTGAAGAGCACGGCCGAGGCCGGAACGCTCCCGCCGGGCACGGATCTCCTGCCCGGCTGACACGCGTCTCCCGGTTCGGATGACGTACGTCTCCGGGCTGGATGAAACGCGTCCGCTGGCCTGGATGGCACACGCTCTGCGCGACCATATCTATCACGGAGAGTATTACCCTCGCGAATATGATGTACATCACGTTTGTGAATGTGTATTTCCTGGTCGGCGTTGGCCTCTGAGTACTCCGTAATGTCCGCAACCAGCTGTTCGAAGCAATTCGGAGCCGGGTTCGGAGATTGGGGTGACGGTGTCGGGTGACCGGCGCCGAAGTTGTTGCGGTGCAGGCGATTCCGTTGACGGGTCCCGGTGCCGGGAACGGGGGGTCGGTGCTGTGGTGGACCATGTTCGCCAAGCCGTTTCTCGATCTTTCCTGCCGGCTGGGAGCCGGCCGGTGGTGCATTGGTGTCACGGTGGGCCTGAGGCTGCCCCCGCTCCCCGCCCGCGGGTCCCCCACGCATCTGACCAGCACACGTTCCCGGATCTTCGTGGGCGTCCCGGCCTGGGAGGGGGCGCGGGATCTTGACCGCGCTCGGCGACCGGGCGGGGCGCATGGGCCAGTGGGGCGAGATGCGTAGACGGGCCGAGAACACCTGGTTCGAGCGGTCGAATGTAGCTGCGACTGAGCAGCAGGAGAACTCGTCGGAGCGTTCGGAGCCCGGCGTTCCGGATACTCAGGAAATACGTGCGGGAGGCAATATGAACAGCGTCGACATCGCTCTCAAGGAAGCGATGGAGATCGATGGTGCGACCGGGGTCGCGCTGGTCGACTTCACCAGTGGGATGACGCTCGGCACGCTGGGAAGCAGCCACACCCTGGACCTGGAGGTGGCAGCGGCCGGTAACACCGAGGTGATCCGGGCGAAGATCCGCACCATGGACAGCCTGGGTCTGGCGGACTCCATCGAGGACATCCTCATCACCCTGGGCCGCCAGTACCACCTGATCCGCCTGCTGCAGAGCCACTCCGGGCGGGGGCTGTTCCTCTACCTGGTGCTCGACAAGTCGCGAGCGAACCTCGCGCTGTCCCGGCACCGCCTGCGCACCAACGAGGCACAGCTCGACCTCTGAGTCACGCCGCCGGGCCCCCGGGGCCGCCGATCCGGCGGTATCCCCGGGGGACGGCCGCTTCAGGCGGGGAAGATGGAGGGCGTGACGACCACGCCGACGCTGCGGATCACCGGCCACGTCCTGGTGGGCCCCGACGACGTCCGGGATGAGGCCTGGGTGGTCGACGGGCGGGTGAGCTTCTCCGCCCCGACCGGGGCCGCCGCGCGCGACGTGCGCACCGTGTCAGGGTGGGCGATTCCCGGCCTCGTCGACGCGCACTGCCACGTGGGCCTCGTCGCGACCGGGGCCACCGACGCCGCGACCGCCGAAGACCAGATCCGCACCGACCGGGACACCGGCGCCCTCCTGCTGCGCGACGCGGGATCGCCGTCCGACACCCGCTGGATCGACGGCCGCCCGGACCTGCCGCGACTGATCCGCGCCGGCCGGCACATCGCGCGGCCCAGGCGCTACCTGCGCGGCTACGCGGCCGAGGTGGACCCCGGGGACCTCGTCGCCGAGGTCATCGAGCAGGCCGGCCGCGGCGACGGCTGGGTCAAACTCGTCGGTGACTGGATCGACCGGTCCGTGGGCGACCTCGCCCCCTGCTGGCCGCCGGACGCGGCCCGCGCCGCGATCGACGCCGCACACGCCCACGGCGCCCGGGTGACGGCACACTGTTTCGCAGAGAACTCCCTCGCGGACCTGGCCCGGGCCGGCATCGACTGCGTCGAACACGCCACCGGGCTCACCGCCGACACCATCACGCTGTTCGCCGAGCGCGGCGTCGCGATCGTCCCGACCCTGGTGAACATCGCGACCTTCGAAGGGATCGCCGCCGGCGCCGAGGCGAGGTTCCCCACCTACGCCCGCCACATGCGCGACCTGCACGCCCGCCGGTACGACACCGTGGCCGCCGCGCACGAGGCCGGCATTCCGATCTACGTCGGCACGGACGCCGGCGGCTCCCTCCCGCACGGCCTGGTGGCGGACGAGGTGGCCGAGCTCGTCGCCGCCGGCCTCCCGCCGCGGACGGCCCTGAGCGCCGCCTGCTGGGACGCCCGCCGCTGGCTCGGCCGACCCGGCCTGGAGGAGGCCGCGCCCGCCGACCTCGTGGTCTACCCCGAGGACCCGACCGCGGACGTCCGCGTACTGCGCGCCCCCGACCTCATCGTCCTGCGCGGCCGCGCGATCTAGACGTCCCTTCGGGCCGTGGGCCCGGCGGAACCTCTCCGCGTGTCGCTCGTTCCACGTGTGGTGGGGCGGCGCCGTACCGATGCGCGGTACTACCGATGCGCCTGTGTCGATGCGCGGAGCCCGGTGACTGGTGAGAAAGAGAGGCGGAGGGCCGGATGACGGAGCTGGTGTCCGGCGCGAACCTGACCCTGCCCGGCCCCGTGGTCGCGCTGTCACTCCCCGGTCCCTTCGATGTGACCGCTCTGGTCCTCGGGCCGGACGGCCGAGTCTCCGGCGACCGGGACATGATCTTCTACAACCAGCCGACCGGTCCCGGTGTCACCCTGCGCGCCACCGCGGGCGTGCCTTCCGTCGAGCTCGACCTGGATGGCCTGCGCCCCGGCGGTGAGCGGGTCGTCCTGGTCGCGAGCCCCGCCGACGGCGCCACCCCCTTCGGTCGGCTGCCACCACCGCTGGCCACCCTGCGCGCCGCCGGCCGCACGATCGCGACGCTGCGCCCACCCCGCCTCGGGACGCAGACGGCGCTACAGCTCGCCGAGCTCTACCGGCGGGACAGGAACTGGAAGATCCGCGCGCTCGGCCTGGGCTACGCGGACGGACTGGCCGGGCTCGCCCGCGACTTCGGCGTCGATGTCAGCGCTGATGGCGGCGTCGACGCCGGGCCGGCCGGGGGAGTTTCCCGCGCGCCGGACGGTGGGGACCTCGCCGAGGTCGTGGCGCTGACGAACGTCGAACGAGCCCGGGGCGGCCTGGTCGCCCTGGTCACCGAGCCGCGGCTGGCCGCGGCGGCGCACCGGCACAGCGCCGACATGGCGACCCGGGGATTCTTCGCCCACGACACCCCGGACGGCATCACGGTGGCCGACCGGGTCCTGGCCGCCGGCTACTCCTACGCCGTCGTGGCCGAGAACATCGCGGCCGGCCAGCGCACCGCCGCCGAGGTGGTCGCCGGCTGGATGAACAGCCCGCCGCACCGCGCGAACATCCTGCGCCCCGAGGTCCGCCAGACAGGCGTGGCCCGCTTCGACGGCGGCGAGTACGGCGTCTACTGGACCCAGGTCTTCGGCACCCCCCGCTGACTCCCGCGCCCGGCACTTCGGTGTGTCCCCACGCTGGTGGAATTGCGGTGGCCGTCCATTGCCGGCGGCAGCCGGGTCCAAAGGTGGCGATTCGTCGGCGGCTGGTGTGACGTAGGGTCTCCCGGACGCCGGTCGAGGGCTGAATGCCCTGGTCCGGGCCCCTCGGAGCGGTGCCGGCGGGGTCTGGGGCCGGTGAGTTGTGGCTGGTTTGCTTGTCCGGCGACCATTCACGACCTTACGTTCGCTCCCGTCACCGTGATCAGTATTGTCGCGGTGGTCGTATGGTTCCGCGTATCTTCTCGCGGGCTTCCGGGGGGTCCTCTGTGACCATCCCGAGCGCAGGCAGGCACCGGTCACCGGTGCCATGTGAGGTGGGCGGCCGTGGACGACGTCATGGGCTACGCCCTGTTGAGCCTGGGTGCCGGCGCGCTGTACGCGCTCGTCGCCACCGGCGTGGTCGTGATCCAGCGCGGTGCCGGCGTGTTGAACATGGCGCAGGGCGCGCTGCTGGCGTGGGCCGCGTACGCGTTCCACGGGGCGCGCGACGAGTGGGGTCTGCCCGCGGCGCCGGCGGCGGTGCTCGCCGTCGGGTCGACGATGGCGGTCGGCCTGGTGTTCCACCAGCTGGTACTCCGCCCGATGCGCCAGGCCACGGCCGTGCTGCGCCTGATGGCCACGCTCGGCCTGCTGATCGTCATCCAGTCGCTGCTGACCCTGATGTACGGCGGGGATGTCCGGCGTTCGCCCACCGTGCTGCCGACCGGCAAGGTGACCCTGTTCGACACCGCGGTCGGGGTGGACGTCCTGGTGCGGCTCGCCGTGGTGGCTGCCGTCGTGGCGGGGCTGTGGGCCGTGTTCCGGTTCACCACGCTCGGGCTCGCGGCGACCGCGGTGACGGAGAATCCGCAGGCCGCGGCGTCGCTGGGCTGGTCGCCGGACGCGGTGGCGAGCTGGGCGTGGCTGGCCGGGTCGGCGCTGGCGGGGCTGGGCGGTGTGCTGCTCGCGCCGCTGCAGAATCCGTTGTCGGCCGGTGGTCTGATGCTGCTGATCGTCCCGGGGCTGGCGGTGGCGCTGGTCGCCCGGTTCCGGTCGCTGCCGGCGGTGCTGGTGGGGGCGCTGGCGCTGGGCGTCGTGGAGCTGGAGACCCAGGTCCACCTGGTCGCGGACCATCCGGCCTGGCGGGGTGTCGACCGTGCCGTCCCGCTCGCGGTGATCGTGTTCTACCTGGCGGTGCGCGGGCGCGGCATTCCCGACCGGGGCCATGTCGCCGAGCGCCATCCGGTGCTGGGTAGCGGCCGGGTGCACTGGCGGGCGCTGGGGATCACGGTCGGCTGCGCGCTTGTCGCCGTGTGGTGGCTGCTGCCGGCGTCCTGGGTGAACGCGCTGAACGCGAACGCCATCTGGGCGACGATCATCCTGTCGGTCGTGGTGCTGGTCGGCTTCACCGGGCAGCTCTCGCTGGCGCAGCTCGCCTTCTCCGGGATCGCGGCACTGATCGCCGGACGGCTGGTCGCCACCCGGGGCTGGCCGCTGGAGGCTGCCCTCGTGGTGGGCGTCGCCGGGACGGCGGTCGTCGGCGTGCTGTTCGCGCTGCCGGCGCTGCGCACCCGGGGCCTGCAACTGGCCGTCGTGACGCTCGGCCTCGGTGCCGCCGTGGACGCGCTGCTGTTCCAGCGCGGTTACCACTCGCCGGCGGCAAGCCCGCTCGGTGCCCTCTTCGGTGATCTCGGCACGCTCGAGGGGACGGAGGTCGGCGACGCGACCCTGTTCGGGATCAGTCTGGACAAGGTGACGCACCCGCGCGGGTTCGCGACCCTGTCGCTGCTCACGTTCGTCCTGCTCGGGCTGGCCGTGGCGAACCTGCGGCGGGGGCGCGCGGGACGGCGGCTGATCGCCGTCCGGACGAACGAGCGGGCCGCGGCGGCGCTGGGCATCAGCGTGGTCGGGGCGAAGCTTTACGCCTTCGCGCTGTCCGCCGCGATCGCCGGCTTCGGGGGGGTGCTGTACGCGTTCTACACCTACGGCGAACGCGGCAACATCGACTACGGCGGCGGCCTGTTCTCGCCGTTCGCCTCGATCCTGCTGATCGCCTACGCGGTCGTCGGGGGAGTCGGCTGGATCAGCGGTTCCTTCGCCGGCGCGACGATGGCCGCCGAGGCGCTGGCGACGAGAGCCGGGGCCTGGGTCGGCAGCGTCCTCGGCCAGCTCGGCCTGCTGCTGCGCCTGCTCTTCGCCGCGGCCGCCGGCCTGCTGGGCCTCGCGGTCGGCCGCGCCGTCGTGCCACCAGGTACGGGGCCGACAGCGCCGGCCGCAGGCGGGACGGCGCCGGGCACGGTGCGGGCCGCGCACCTGCGGCGGGCGGCGCCGTGGGTGGTGACCGCGGCCTTCGCCGCAGCCGCCTTCGCGGGCGGGGGCAGGGTCGTCGACTGGCTGGCCGACCTTGACCGCTACGTCCCGCTGATCGGCGGCCTGGTGCTGGTCACGGTCCTCTCCCGGTCCGGTGGTGGGATGGCGCCGGAGAACGCCCGTACCGCCCGCCGGATCCTGGAGCGCCGCTTCCCGAAGGCCGTCGAGCGGCGGATGGCCGCCGACGCGGCCCGGGTCGCCCGCCTGCTCGGCCCCGCTCCGACCCGCGAACCAACTCTCGCCACCCCGAACGCCACCAACGGCACCGCTTCCCTGAGCGCCGCGACCAGCGCCCCCAGCGTCCCCGCCGCCAGCGCCCCCGCCGCCAACGCCCCCGCCGTCAACGCCGCCAACGCCTCCGCCCCCGCCGCAGCGGCGGGCCCGGCGACGGGACCGATCCGCCGGGTCGGCACGGTCGCCTACCCGGCCCGGCCGGCCACGCTGTCGGTCTGGGGACTGTCGGTGAGCTTCGGGCCGGTGGCTGCGGTCCGCTCGGTCGACCTGCGGGTCGAGCCGGGACGGGTCGTCGGCGTCATCGGCCCGAACGGTGCGGGCAAGACGACGGTGATCGACGCGATCACCGGCTACACCTCGTCCGTCTCGCGGTCCCTGATGCTCGGCGACACCCGGCTCGACCGGCTGCCGGCCCACCTGCGTGCCCGTGCCGGGATCAGCCGGTCGTTCCAGAACCTCGAGCTTTTCGAGGATCTCACGGTCATCGAGAACATCCAGGCCGCCTGCGACCCGCGGGACGCCCGTGCCTACGCCGGTGACCTGGTGCTGCCGCGCTCCCGGCCGCTGCCCGCCGCGGCCGCCGCCGCCGTGGAGGCCTTCGGTCTGCGCGACGACCTGCTCCGCACGGTCTCGGAGCTCTCCTACGGCCGCCGCCGGCTGCTGGCGATCGCCCGCGCGGTGGCGACCTGCCCGTCCGTGCTGCTGCTGGACGAGCCGTGCGCGGGGCTCGACGAGAACGAGAGCGCCGGGGTGGCCACGCTGCTGCGGCGGCTGGCGGACAACTGGGGGCTGGGAATCCTGCTCAACGAGCATGACATGGACGTGGTGATGCGGATCTGCGACCAGGTGGTCGTTCTCGACGGCGGTGAGGTGATCGCGCAGGGCACCCCGGGTCAGGTCCGGGTCGACCCGCGGGTGCGCCGGGCCTACCTGGGCGCGGCGACCGGCGCCGGCCGCACACCGGCGGCCGGCTCGGCCGGCGCGGTTAGCCGGTGAGCACGAACCCCCCGGCCCCCGGTGTGCCGCGGCCCAGGACGGGGCCTGCCGCGCCGGTGCTCAGCGCGCGCGGGCTGTCGGCCGGCTACGGCGAGGGCGGGCCGGTGGTCCGCGGGCTCGACCTGGACCTGCGGCCGGGGGAGGTGGTCACCCTGCTCGGGCCGAACGGCGCCGGCAAGACGACGACGCTGCTCGCGCTGAGCGGGGCGCTGTCGCCCAGCGGCGGCACCGTCTCGTGGAACGGCCGGGTGACGACCGCCCCGTTGCACCAGCGTGCCCGCGCCGGGCTGGCCTTCGTCCCCGAGGACAGGTCCGTGATCATGGATCTGACGGTGCGGGAGAACCTGCGGCTCGGCCGCGCCGACACCGGCGTGGCCCTGGAGACGTTCCCCGAGCTGGCCGGGCATCTCGACCGGCGGGCGGGCCTGCTCTCCGGTGGTCAGCAGCAGATGGTCGCGCTCGCCCGGGCCCTCGCGCGCCGGCCCGCGGCGCTGCTCGCCGACGAGCTCTCGCTCGGCCTCGCGCCCCAGCTGGTCGAACGGCTGCTCGGCGCCGTCCGGGCCGCGGCCGACGGTGGTCTCGCCGTGCTCCTCGTCGAGCAGCATGTGCGCAGCGCGCTGGCGGTGGCCGACCGGGTGATCGTCCTGCGGCATGGCCAGGTCGCGTGGTCGGGCCCGGCGGCCGGGGTGCGGGCGGATCCCGACCTGCTCCTCGGCGCCTACCTGCCCCTGGCCTGACGCCACCCGGAGGTCGTCGCCCGGCGCGCGGGCCGGCTGGGCCCGCGCGCCAGGCCGTCGGGTCAGGAAGCGCCGCGGGTCAGCAGGCCGAGCGCCTCGTAGGTTTCCGGCCCGAGCGGGACGAAGGTGTGCTGGGCGCTGTTCCAGCGGGCACCGCGCATCGTCGTGTTGAAGACGCGCTCCACACCCGGGATGGGGTTGGGCGTGGTGAAGTCCAGCGGCGGGATCACGCCGAGGTCGAGGCCCTTGGTCGCGCGGAGCTGCTCGAGCAGGCTCTTCGTCGTCAGGTCGCCCGAGACGGAGTTGCCGACCTTCTCGGCGATCTGGACGGACAGCCACGCCCCGGTGGTCTCCGTGGAATCCCGGAGCTCGGCGCGCGCGTCGGCATCGCCCCCAGCCGCCTCGGCGTCCATTTCGGAGATCATCCGTTTGAGCTCGGGGAACTCGGCGGCCTGGCTGAGCTCGGGGAACGCGCTGGCGACGACGAGGTTGTCGGCGGCCGGCCCGAGCGTGGCGAGGTACTCCTTGGAGAGGGTGCCGGCCGCGTGGCAGGTGCGCAGGTTCGGGTCGCCGCCGCCGATGACCGCGTAGGCGGCCTGGTCGAACACCACCAGGACGGCGCCGTCCGCACCCGCCCTGCTCAGCTGCGCGACGGTCGGGGTGAGGTCGCTGCTGGTGATCGGGATGCGCAGCTCGGGATTGATCGGCGCCCCGGCCGCGCGCCCGCCGGCCTGGGCCATCGTGATCAGGCGGTCACTCGCGCTCAGGTCGTAGCCGACCAGCCCGACCTTGGACGCCCCGGCCTTGCGTAGCAGCGACGGGCAGACGGCCGGGTAGAAGGTGAGTGGGCTGACGACGAAGCTGACGTCCGAGCTGAGCTCGGAGCCGTCCGCCGCGATCCCGGCCGACCCGATCGCCGGGATGCCGGCCTCCTCGAGGATCGGCATGATCCCGCCCGAGCCGTTGACGGTGGAGACCACGGCCAGAACGTGCTCGTCCACCGCCTTCTGGGCGCATTCCTTCGCCGCGGTGGGGTCGTTCTTCTCGTTGCAGTGCAGGATCTCGACCGGATGGCCCTTGATGCCGCCACGCTCGTTGACACCGCGGGCGGCGGCCCGGACCGCCGCCACCATCTCGGGATGGTTGGCCCCGGTGGTGCCGACCGGCGCGATGATCATCAGCTTGACCGGTTCGCCGGAGCTGGTGGCCGTGCCACCGCCCTGCTCGCCGTCGCCGCCGCCGCACGCGGCGAGCGCCAGCGCGGCCCCGGCGAAGGCGGCCCCGAGCCGCAGACCCAGACGTCGTCTCACCGGTTCGTCCCTCCTGAATACTCCTGGCGTGCCGGCGGCGCGGCGGGGTCGTCCGCCCGCGCGGCGCCACAGGCCTCGCCACGGTAGACCCGTCCGTACGCGATCCCTACGGCAGGGTGAGTCGGGAATCTCCCAGTGTGCCTCCGGGGTGACGCTACGCAGCGTCGCGGGTCGTGGCGTCACAGGGCATGGCGAGACCGCGCACATTCGCCCTGACCAGGCCGGACGTGGTGCCCGAAGGTCAGGGCGCGGGTGCCGGAAGGTGTCGCCGGCCGGCGCCGCTCAGATCATCTGGGACGCCGCTCGGATTGATGTCAGATCACCTGGGACCACGCGTAGGCGAAGCCCATGACGTGGTCGGTCAGTGTCTCCAGGTGGCTCGCCGTCCGCTGGTCGACCACCTTGCCGTCCGGGCCGAAGGGCGGCGTCGAGGTGTCGATCGAGACGCCGAGCGGGGTCGGCCAGCCGCGCAGGGCGTGGACGGACGAGCGCAGCGTCGCGAGCGCGGTGCCTGCGGTCTGCGGGCCGTCCGCGCAGACGATGAGCCCGACCGCACGCCCGTCGAGATAGGGGCGGGGCGCGTCCCGGAGGTCCTCCAGATAGTCCAGGGCGTTCTTGACCAGGCCCGACATGCCGCCGTGGTAGCCCGGAGTGGCGATGACGAGGCCGTCCGCCCGGGCCACCTCACTGATCAGCCGCTGGGCCGCCGGCGTCCGCTCCCGCTGTTCCGGGACGTACATCGGCAGGTCCAGGTCGGCCGAGCTGAGCAGGACGGTCTCCGCTCCCGCGCCGGCCATCGTCCGCAGGACGGTGCTCAGCGCGTGCAGCGTCGTCGACTCCGGCCGGGTCGTCCCCCCGATGCCGACGATGGTCGGGCGGCGCCGCCGCTCGTTCCGGACGGTCGGGCCCGCGAACCCGGTCAGCCCACTGAGCGCGTCGAGCCCGCCCAGGCCGCCCAGCGGGTCACCCCCCGACCGGGCCGGTAGATCCTGACCCGGTCGTACCCGGCGCCGGGCCAGCAGGCCCTCGGAGTTGTGCCCCTCGCCGTTCGTCGTGAACGCGCCGTGCACGTCGTCCATCGACTCCTCCTCACCAGACCTCGTGCGGTTCCCCGGTGGACCGGCGCGGTGCGGCGCCCCGGTCCGCGACCGGCGACCGCCCGAGACCGGGCCCCCGCCGAGGCCCGGGCGCCCAGCGCCGGACATCGGTCGGATGTGTTGAATGACTTCTCATCTCATTACCGCAAAGACCAGGTCAGATGCGACGGATGGTGGCCGGTCGGCGTGTCACGGGTGGTCGGCGTGTCAGGAGTGGTCCGGGCCGCGCCGCAGCGCAGCCGGCAGCGCCACCGCGCCCGGACCGAAGGCGGCGACCCGGTCGTCGGGGTTGGACATGTGACAGTGCTGCAACGACAGACAGCCGCAGCCGATGCACGAGTCGAGACCGTCACGCAGCCGCTCCAGCGCCTCGATCTGCTCGTCGAGGCGGATACGCCAGTCGCGTGAGATCGCCGTCCAGTCCGCGCGGGTCGGGGTCCGCTCGTCGGGAAGCCGCCGCAGCGCCTCCCGGACCTCCTCCAGGCTCAGGCCGATGTTGCGCGCGGCCCGGATGAACGCCAGTCGGCGCAGCACGTGGCGGGCGTAGCGCCGCTGGCCGCCGCTGGTCCGGCTCGCGGTGAGCAGGCCCTCCCGCTCGTAGAAGCGCAGCGCGGACGGGGTGAACCCGCTGCGGTGCACGACCTCGCCGAGGGTCAGCAGATCCGTGGAGCGCATCGCCCGACGGTACTACCTGAACCTGAAGTCAGGTAGAGCTAGCGCGGGCGGCTCACCGCCGGAACGGGCCGGACACCTCGAAGGTCATCCCGGTCCGGCCGCGCCCGTCCTTCCCCCGTTGGGAGGAGAAGTACAGCCGGCGCCCGTCGGGACTGAAGGCCGGGCCGGTGATCTCGGAGGCGCGGTGGTCCGGCAGGTGCAGGAAGCGGGAGAGGACGCCGGCACTTGTGATCATGTGCAGTGCCGGCCCGGGGTTGTCCTCGGCGATGAACAGGTCGCCGGCGGCCGATCCGGTGATGTTGTCCGGGCCCGTCATCCGCGTTCCGCCGCGCGGGACCCGCTCGGGGTCGTAGAGCACGGAGATCCGCTCGCCGACCGCGTCGTAGGCCCAGACCCGGTTGTCGCCCTTGGTGGTGAAGAAGCAGGTGCCCGCCACGTAGTGGCAGCCCTCGCCGCCGTCGAAGGCGCGGGCGTCGGAGACCTGCCTGCGGGTCGACCGCGGGAGGCCGTCCGGGTCGGGGACCCGCGCCCAGCGCACCGGACCGGACTCGGTGTCCTCGGGTGCGACCAGCACCTCCAGGACGCCCGCGGACAGATCGCCCCACCGGGCCGGGCGGAAGCGGTAGAAGCAGCCGTCACGGCGGTCCTCGGTGAGGTAGACGACCTGGCGGTCGGGGTCGCAGGCGGCCGCCTCGTGGGTGAACCGCCCCATCGCGGGGCGTGCCACCGCGTCCCGGCGGCCGTCCGGCCATGTCTCGTGCACCCGCCCGAACGCGTGCTCCTCGCAGGAGAGCCAGGTGCCCCACGGCGTCGCCCCGCCCGAGCAGTTGGCCGAGGTGCGCCGCAGGATCCTGCTGGCCGAGACGATCGTGCCGGTGGCGTCGAAGCGCAGCGCAGAGGCGCCCCCGCGCCACGCCGTCTCGGAGTTGGAGACATAGGTCCAACCCGTTCCGGCGGGGAAGCAGGCGCCGCCGTCCGGGGCGTCGTGCCACTGAAGATCCGTGCCGGGGACGACCTGGCGCGAACGGGCGACCACCCGGCTGGTGAACCCGCGGGGCAGGGCGACCCCGTTGGCGTCAGGTGCCTGAGGGAGGCCATAGGGGCCCTCGCCCGGTCGGGCGGTGGCGGCGAGCGCGGGTGCCCAGCTCGCTCCGGACAGAGCGGCCACCCCGGCGCTCGCGAGCGCCAGGCGCAGCACGGCGCGGCGGTCCACGGTTGTCGCCTCCTCACTGCGGTCAGCGACCCGACCCTAAAGTGATGACGATGACACTGCTAGTAGTGGCGGGGCCGGTGGCGGGTCGTCCGCCGGCGGCGGTGACGCATGTCTCTGGCGCCGGAGGCGCCGGTGGGGCGTTGATACGGTTCGTCCGTGCTGGTCTCGGTTTTCCCGTCCGATGACGGTCCTGGTCCGGACGATCAGCCCGGGCCGGGGGGCGACTGCGACCGGCGCGGCGAGACGCCCTCGCCGAACGGGCAGGCTGCGGCCGGGCCCGCGGCGCACCGGCGGCACGATCCGCTGGGCGATCGCTGGATCATCGTCTCGGCGGGCCGGGTGGCGCGTCCGTGGCGCGGCGGCCAGGAAGCGGTCGCCACCGCCGTGGGGACCTACGACCCCGAATGCCATCTCTGCCCGGGAAACGTGCGCGCCTCCGGCAAGGCGAATCCCGACTACGACGGCGTTTACGTGTTCGACAACGACTTCCCGGCGCTGCGCCCCGAGCCCGCGGACCTGGCCGCGTCCCCCGATCAGGCGGTGTCTCCCGATCAGGCGGTGTTTGCTGATCCGTCCGGGCTGGATGCGCGGGCGGCGGGGCTGCTGCACGCCGAGCCGGGCATCGGCACGTGCCGCGTCGTCTGCTTCGACCCGGGCCACGACCAGTCACTGGCGAGCCTGGGGCTCGACCGGGTGCGGGCGGTGGTCGACACCTGGGCCGACCAGGAGCGTGAGCTCGGCCGGACCTGGAACTGGGTGCAGATCTTCGAGAACCGCGGCGCCGCGATGGGGGCGTCCAGCCCGCACCCGCACGGGCAGATCTGGGCGTCGTCGTTCCTGCCCGACCTCGCCGCGGTCGAGGACCGCACCCAGCGCGACCATCTGCGGTCCAGGGGCACCTCGCTGCTGGTCGACTACGCGGCGCTGGAGGCTGAGCTCGCCGCCGCGGATGACGGCGCCAGCACCGCCGCCGCCAGCAGAGCCGCTGCTGGCAAGGCCACCAACGGCAAGGCCGCTGACGGCGTGGACGGCCCCGGCCGGTCCGCGAGCCGGGTGGTCGTGGCGAACGACCACTGGCTCGTCGTCGTCCCCTACTGGGCGTTCTGGCCGTTCGAGACGCTGGTGCTCCCGCGCCGCCCGGTCGGCCTGCTCCAGCACCTGACCGACGCCGAGCGCGACGCGCTGGCACAGGCGCTGCGGTCCCTGCTCAGCTGCTACGACGCGCTGTTCGACTCGCCCTTCCCCTACTCGATGGGCTGGCACGCGGCGCCCGGCGCGCGCCCGGATCCCGACGCGCCGGTGCCCGCGCACTGGCAGCTGCATGCCCACTTCCACCCGCCGCTGCTGCGGTCACCGACCGTCCGCAAGCACCTGGTGGGCTACGAGATGTTCGCAGGCGTGCTACGCGACATCACCCCGGAGGACGCCGCCGCCCGGCTGCGGGCCGCCGGGGCTCGCGCGGAGAAACGGACAACAGAGCCCACGCGGGGGCTCACGCCGGGATGATCCCGAGCGGTGGCCTGGCTTCCGGTGGCAGCAGACGCGGGGGTCAGCGGGTGCTGGGGAGTGCCGTCGTCCCGGACCACTGCTGGGAGAACCCCCACAGGGTGCCCGTGGCCCACCACGGCCAGGCGTGTCCGCCGTCCCAGGGGATGCCCACCACCGTCGACGAGCTGGTGACCCGCTCCGACTCGGTGCGCGCGTCCGGGAATGTGACATGGACGTAGTCCGACCAGCCGCCGCGCCACGGCACGGTGGTGTCCGCCGTACCGTGGATGTGCATCATCCGGATGCGTGCCTGGTCGCAGGGCACGAGCAGGTGGCCCGCGACAACACCGGCCGCCGCGAACACGTCCGGTGCCTCGCAGACGGCGCGGGCCGCCAGCATCCCGCCGTTGGAGTAGCCCCAGACATAGACGCGGCTGCGGTCCACCGGGGTCCGCCGGGCCACGTCGGCCACGAGTTCGCGTAGGTAGGCGATGTCGTCCTGCCCATTCGTCCCGGCGCAGCAGGTGCCGGCGTTCCACGATCCGTCCACGGCGTGCCCGTAGGCGAGCACGAACCCGTGCTCGTCGGCGAACGGGGTGGCCCCGCTGATGTCGCGCATGTCGGCCGCGGTGTGGGCGTAGGCGTGCAGCAGGACGACGAGCGGCCTGGGCGCCCCGGAACGGACGGTGGTGTGCAGGTCGTAGCTGCGCCCCGACCGGAGCGCGATCTCCTTGGTGTACACCGGGCCCGCGTCGGTGGCATCGCTCGCGGTCCGGTCGCCAGTTCTGTCGGTGGCCCGGTGCATGGTGGACGCAGCGGCCGGTGACGGGGACGCGGACGTCGCGGCCGGCCGTGCGGGGGCAGGCGCCGTAGCCGCAGGAGGTGATCCACCGCCGTACATCAGGGCCACCGGCACGGCGGCCAGCGGGATGCCGACGATCACGAGCAGCACCGCCAGGAGCCTGCCGCCGGCCGTCACCGCACCCCCAACGCCCGGCCCAGCGCGACCTGAGGCCACCGAAGACAAGAAGAACGACCCTGCTCACGAGGAGGTGAGATCGGGTGGATCCGGGAGATGTTCGTACGTTGCTGTGATCGACAGAGGCTTCTCGCCGGGGGTGTCATCGTAGTGGGCGCCGACGGCCGGTCGTTCCCTGGGCGAGGCGTCTCACCGGCGGTGTCCTCCCGCGCGCGAGCCGCCACCAGCGGGTGCCTGCCGAGGGTGCCATGGCGGCTGCCGTCCGTGCGGGCCGGCCGACGTGCGCCGGCCGCAGGTGCCCTCCGGTGGGTGACAGCCGGCGGGTGACGGGCCCGGCGCGTGGCGAGGTCAGCCGGGGCGGAGCCGGTCGATCGCCCGGTAGACGCGCTCCTCGGAGACCGGGTACGGCGTGCGCAGCGCCTGGGCGAACAGGCTGACCCGCAGCTCCTCGATCATCCAGCGGATCGCCTGGACCGGTTCGGACCCGGCGCGAGCCGGGCCCACCTCGTCGATCAGCTCGTTGAAGGCCTCGACGACTTTACGCACCCGGAGGGTGAGCTGGCGGTCCCGGGCGGCGTCGGCGGGCAGCCGGTCCAGGCGCCGCCGGGCGGCGGTGAGGTAGCGCTCCAGATCGGGCAGGCGCTCGGCGCCCGTCTCGGTCACGAAGCCCCGGTGGATCAGTGTGTCGAGCTGGGCACGCAGGTCGGTCGCGGTCACCAGCAGCGCCGGGCTGCCCAGCGCCCGCACCCCGAGGCTGATCTCGTGGGCGGCGGCCAGCACGCGCTCGGTGCCGCGGACCACCGACCACGCGGTGTCCGCCAGGTCCGCGCGCACCGTCTCGAGTAGCGCGGCGAAACCCGCCTCGTCCCGGGCGGGCCCGCCGGCGCGGCGCAGCAGCGTGTCCACGGCGGCGGCGACGCAGTCGTCCAGCAGGTCGGTGACGTCGCGGTGCGGGTTGTTGCTCAGGGCCAGCTTCGCCGCGTTCGGCAGCCGGCCGATGATCCCCCGGACGGGGGAGGCGACGTTGAGCAGCAGCAGCCGGCGGGTGCCGGCCCACATCGCGCGGTCGGCCTCCTCCCGGTCGTCGAAGACCCGGACCGCGACCGAGTCGCCCTCGTCGACCAGAGCCGGGTGGGCGCGCACGACATGCCCGCCGCGGCTGCGCTCGATCACCGCGGGCAGCGTGCCGACGTCCCAGGTGCGCAGGCCCGAGCGTTCCACGCCGGCGGCCGCGGCCGAGACGACCGCCTTCGTCCGGGGCCGTAGCCGGGCCCGCAGCTCGGCCAGGTCCTTGCCCTCCGCGAGCGTCGCCCCGCCGTCGTCGACGACCCGAAAGGTCATCCGCAGGTGCGGCGGCAGCAGCTCGGCCAGCCGCGGCGGCGCCCAGACCCCCGAGGGGAGCGCCGAGCCGCTCATCCGGTGCAGCTCACCGGCGACGGCGTCGGCCAGCGGGCGGTCGTCGGCCGGCGGTCCGCCGCCCTCGGCCGGGGGACCGCCGGGGGCCGGGCCGTCGTCGGAGGTCAGGCGGTCCAGGACGGCGCGGGCGTAGTTCGGCGCCGGGACGAAGCCGCGCCGCACCACCTTGGGCAGCGCACGGATCAGCGCGGTGACGAGCTCCTCCCGCAGCCCGGGCACCTGCCAGGTGAACGGCTCCGCGCGCAGCGTGCCGAGGACCGGCAGCGGCACCCGTACGGTCACCCCGTCGGCGGCCTCCCCGGGCGTGAACTGGTAGGTGAGCGCCAGCTCGACGCCGTCGGCGACCCAGGCGTCGGGGTAGTCCTGCTGGCGGATCGCGCCCGCGTGGTCGTTGACCAGCATCGACGCGGAGAAGTCGAGCAGGTCCGGCTCGGTGCGGCGGGTCGCCTTCCACCAGGTGTCGAAATGGCGGCCGGAGACGACGTCGGCGGGTATGCGCTGGTCGTAGAACTCGAACAGCGTCTCGTCGTCGACGAGGATGTCGCGGCGGCGGGCCCGGTGCTCCAACTCCTCGACCCCGGAGAGCAGCTCCCGGTTCGCGTGGAAGAAGGCGTGCCGGGTGTTCCAGTCGCCCTCGACGAGCGCGTGCCGGATGAACAGGTCCCGGCTGACGACCGGGTCGATCCGGCCGTACTGGACCAGCCGCGACGTCACCAGCGGGATCCCGTACAGCGTGACCTTCTCGTAGGCCAGCGCCGCGGCCTGCTTGCGGGACCAGTGCGGCTCGCTGTAGGTATGCCGCAGCAGGTGCTCGGCGAGCGGCTCGACCCACTCGGGTTCCACCCGCGCCACGGTCCGCGCCCACAGCCGGGACGTCTCGACCAGCTCGGCCGCGACGACCCAGGTCGGGATGCCCGGCCCGCGCCGCCCTCCGGCCTCCGCGTCCGCTTCCGCCGGTGCGCCCCGGCCCGCGTCGCCGGCTTCGGGCCGCGCCGGCCTCCGCCGCGCCAGCCCGGAACCGGGGAAGATCGCGAAGCGGGCGCCCCGGGCCCCGAGATAGTCCTTCTTCTCCGGCTCGTAGCGGCCGAGGTGGGAGAGCAGCCCGGTGAGCAGCGCCTGGTGCACCGACCGGGCGTCGGCCGGGCTGTCGTTCGGCTCCAGCCCCAGGCTCCGGGCGATCGCGCGCAGCTGGCCGTGGACGTCCTGCCACTCCCGGATCCGCAGGTAGTTCAGGAACTCGGTGCGGCACATCCGCCGGAACTGGTTGGACGACCGCTCCTCGCGCGCGGTGCGCAGGTGCCGCCACAGGTTCAGGATCGACAGGAAGTCCGACGTCGGATCGGTGAACCGGGCGTGCCGCTCGTCGGCGGCGGCCCGGTGCTCGACGGGCCGCTCCCGCGGGTCCTGGATGGCCAGCGCGGAGGCGATCACGAGCACCTCGGACAGGCAGCCCAGCTCGCCGGCCGCGAGCACCATCCGGGCCAGCCGGGGATCCACCGGCAGCTGGGCGAGACTGCGCCCGATCGGGGTCAGCCGTTTGCCGGGCTCGGCGTCCTCGATGAAGGCACCCAGCTCGGTCAGCAGCCGCATGCCGTCGGTGACCTGGCGCGACTCCGGCGGATCGAGGAACGGGAAGTCCGCCATCTCGCCGAGGCCGAGCGCCTCCATCTGCAGGATCACCGAGGCCAGGTTGGTGCGCAGGATCTCGGGATCGGTGAAGGCCGGCCGGCCGGCGAAGTCCTCCTCCGAGTACAGCCGGATGCAGATCCCGTCGGACGTCCGGCCGCACCGGCCGGCCCGCTGGTTGGCCGAGGCCTGCGAGACCGGCTCGATCGGCAGGCGCTGCACCTTCGTCCGATGGCTGTACCGGGAGATGCGCGCCAGCCCCGGGTCGATCACGTAGCGGATGCCCGGGACGGTCAGCGACGTCTCGGCGACGTTGGTGGCCAGCACGATCCGGCGTCCGGTGTGCGGGGCGAAGACCCGGTGCTGCTCGGCCGAGGACAGTCGGGCGTAGAGCGGGACGATCTCGGTCATCGGGAGGTCGCGGCGGGCCAGCGCGTCGGCCGTGTCGCGGATCTCGCGCTCTCCGCTGAGGAACACCAGGATGTCGCCCGGCCCCTCGGCGCACAGCTCGTCCACCGCGTCGCAGATCGCCGAGACCTGGTCGCGCTCGGTGTCGGCGCCCGCCCCGGTTCGGGCGTCGCCACCGGCTCCTCGCCGGGCCTCGCTGTTGCCTCTTCGGCCGTCGCCGCCGGCTCCCTTGCGACCACCGGCTCGTGGTTCGCTCCGTGCCGCGGTGCCGGCATCCGCGTCGGCGTCGGCGTATGCGTCAGCCTCGGAGTCGGCATCGACGCCCGGCCCGGTGTCGATCAGAGGGCGGTAGCGGGTCTCGACCGGGTAGGTGCGGCCGGAAACCTCGATCACCGGCGCGTCGTGGAAGTGGCGGGCGAACCGGTGCGGGTCGATCGTCGCCGAGGTGATGACCACCTTGAGGTCCGGGCGGCGGGGGAGCAGCCCGTGCAGGTAGCCGAGAATGAAGTCGATGTTGAGGCTGCGCTCGTGCGCCTCGTCGATGATCAGGGTGTCGTACTGGCGGAGCAGCCGGTCGGCGGTCAGCTCGTTGAGCAGGATGCCATCCGTCATCAGCTTGATCAGCGTGGACGGGCCGACCCGGTCGGTGAAGCGCATCTGGTAGCCGACCAGCCCGCCCCCGCTGCCGTTCCCGCCTCCGCCTCCGCTGCCGTTCGGGCCGGCCTGGGCCCGGTCACGGCCGGTCTCGGGGATCACGCTGCCGAGCTCCTCGGCGATCCGTTCCGCCACGGTGCGCGCGGCGATCCGCCGCGGCTGGGTGTGCCCGATCATGCCGCGCACGCCCCGGCCCAGCTCCAGGCACAGCTTGGGGAGCTGCGTGGTCTTGCCCGAACCGGTCTCGCCGGCGATCACCACGACCTGGTTGTCCCGGATGGCGGCCAGGATCTCGTCCCGGCGCTGGCTGACCGGCAGCTCCTCCGGGTAGCCGATCACCGGGACGCTGGCCCGGCGCGTCTCCACCCGCAGCCGGGCGGTCTCGACGTCCGCCGCCAGCCGCGCGATCGAGGAGTCGCGCGCCGCCGGGTCGCGCATCCGGCGGGCCCGGTCGAGGTGCCGGCTCAGGCGGTGGGCGTCGCGCGCCATGAGCTGGGGCAGGCAGGCACGCAGCTCGGCCAGCGGCGGCGGTGCCGGCGGCGGCGTTTCAGCAGGAGAGATCACAGACGGCGTATTCCCGGGCGGTCGTCGGTTCGTGGGTACCCCGGTCGAGCTGGGCACGGGCCACGCTACGAGCGCGGCCGCACTCCGGCCCGGACCGCGGCGGCCGCCTTCGCGCGGCGTTGTCTTCGAGGCAGCTCTTCCGAGGCAGCCCCTCAGGGCAGCATTGTGCCCGCGCCGCCGCGCGCCGGCACCTGCTTTTCTCCAGCGCCGGGCCGGCGGCCCGCATTCCCAGCGGACGCCGGCTCCGGTCGGGGATCGTCCCGGGATCAGCCCCGGGCCCGGGCGGACGCGCCGCCCGGGCGGGCGCGCTCAGTCGGTCGACGCGGTCAGTAGGTCGTGGTCGCCGCCAGCGCGAGCAGCACCAGCGCGCCGACGGCGGCGGTGGTGCGGATGGAGTTGAAGAAGTCCCACCGGGCCCGCTGGGACTGCCAGTCGGCGGGCGGGGCCTCCGGGCGCCAGGTGGCCATCGCGTTGTTGATCGGCAGGTCGCCCCGCACCGTGACGAGGATGTTGGTGAGCACGGCGACGGCCGCGACGGCGGCGATGATCGCGCAGGTGGACGCGCCGTCCACGGCCGCCACGACGGCCAGCGCGACCGTCGACAGCAGACTGCTGATCTGGAGCGGCTTCATCAGCTTCGGGTAGCTGACGTCGAACGCCTGCTTGACCAGCACATACGAAGTCGGGGGCAGGGAGTGCATCGCGGGCCGGACGGCGACCAGGCCGACGGCCATGGTCCCCGCGACGAGCCCGGTCAGGACTAGGGAGATCACGACAAGCGCCGAGACCATGGTTTTCCGGCTCTCCATCCTGTGGGCGCGGCTGAATGGGTGCATTCATACCAAGTTGCGGGAGCACTTGGGTGCCATTGCCTAGATGTGTGCCGGTTGATGCAGATGTCTGCCGGAGTCACCGACGGTGGACGCGTCGGCCGCCGCCGAGGTCGCTCGGGCCGGCCGTGGCCGGTTGCGACGTCGCGGATCGCGCCGCGAGCGCATCCTGAGCGCCGGGGCGGCGCCGTGTGGAGCCCGCGGATACGCCGCGAGCCGCGGCTCCGAGCACCGCGGCTCAGAAGGGTGTCGAGGTGGCCTGGCCCGCCCGAGCCGTGGCCTGCCTCGTGCCGCCGGACGGCCCCGCATGACTGGCTGGCCTATCCGGCGTCGGGGTGAATCTCGTTGTGGTACGCCTGGCCGGCTTCAGAGCTCGGTGATGATTTGGCTGAGAAGCTCGGGCGTGGTGGCCGGCGGCGGGCTGTCCACCGTCAGCCGGTTCATCGCTTCGGCGTAAATGTCCACATCTTCTCTTTTATCCATGTAGACGGCGCCGGTGAGCTGCTCCAGGTAGACCACATCGGGGAGGTCTGACTCCGGGAAACGCAGGATGCTGAAAGCGCCGCCCTCGGCCGCGTGCCCGCCGAAGGCGAAGGGCATGATCTGCAGAGTCAGGTTCGGCAGGTCGCACAGGGCGATCAGCTGCTCGAGCTGGCTGCGCATCACCTTGGGGCCGCCGATCGGGCGCCGCAGGGCGGCCTCGTCGACAACTACCCACAGTCGAGGCGCGTTCTCGCGGTGGAGAACCTTCTGCCGGTTCATGCGCACGTTGACCCGGCGCTCGATGATCTCCGCGGGCACACCGGTGTTGCCCTGCTTGATCACCGCCCTGGCGTACTCCTCCGTCTGGAGGAGCCCGGGGATGAACTGGAGCTCATAGGTCCGGATGAGCTGCGCCGCCTCCTCCAGCCCGATGAAGGGCTGGAACCAGTTCGGGAGCACGTCACCGAAGCTGTGCCACCAGCCGGGCCGGTTGGCCTCCCGGACGAGGGAGAGCAACGGCGCGCGCTCGGCGCTGTCCGTCACCCCGTACAGGGTGAGGAGGTCGTCGACGTCGCGTTCCTTGAAGCTCACCCGCCCCAGTTCCATGCGGCTGATCTTCGACTCCGAGGCCCGGATGTGGTAGCCGGCATCCTCGCGGCTTATGCCCTTTTCCTCCCGAAGCCGACGGAGCTGTGAGCCGAGCAGGATCCGACGTACGGTCGGACCGCCACCCGGCTGAGTGGTCGTCACTGTCGGCCCCCTCGCCATAGGTCAATGCAAGAGTACGGCATTCGATCTTCTACCCTCGTTCACCTCGCGCCTTCTCCGCCCCGTTCAACTCAAGTCACGTCTCGCGGTGCGAACGAGATACGTATACACGGTTGACGGAGAGCGCTCGCGACCGACTCCCAATTTCGGTGGGGTACGAGACTCGGTCCGGCCGTTCCGCATACTGCCCGGTCATTGCGTCCCACGCTGGGTACGCATTCCGAGGTTGGGCGGGCGGCTCCGGGCGCGGCGAAGCCCGGGCGGCGGGTGCGTAACCCGCGTCAGTCCGGCCGGCTCCTGGGACGGCTGCCGTTACCCCCGCCATCGGGCATCCCCCGGGGCGGGACCACCGGAGGAGGTCTGGTGGTGCCTGCTTCCATCCGGATCCCCCTTGACCGGATCAGCCTTGCTCGGTCGCCACTGTGGCAGAAAGACCACGCTGGGTCGAGCAGTTGCCGGCCGCCGGAGCACACCTCTGATCTCCTCACCGGTGATCCCGTCGCCGGGATCGGAAGAGCGCCTGTCAACGACGCGGAGCACACCTTTTTCCCCGCTCGCCGACGGTGCTCGCGCCTCGCGCACGGTGCCGCCGCGTTCGGTCCGGGACCCGCTTCTGTGGGCCGGAATCGGGCGTCGTGTCGACCGTACAACCTCCCCGCAGGCCTGCCGGGTGTGATCGGGACCTTCGTCTCGGCACGTAGGGCGGTACGGCGCTGAGGGCGGGAGCCTGGCCGCGCGCGCCGGAATTCACGTGGGAACGCTGCTCGGGGCACGCGCCGGCGGGATGTCGGCAGGCCGGACGGGCGCCGCCGCGGGCGGAGCCGAACAGGCCGTTCGCCACCACTGCCGGCGCCGGCGAGTGGGCACGATCGGGTGATCACCGGAATGGATCCTTCGGGCGGCCGAGGCGGGCTGGGCGCTGCCTGGCCGGGTCGGGACGGGATCGGGACCGGACCGGACCGGGGCCAGGTTCGACGGGTCCGATGGCGTCGCGTCTGTCGGGGCTGGGTCCGTCAGCCGCCGGGTCTGTGTAGCCGTCGGGTCCGTCGGGCGTCGGGTCCGTCGGGTCCGTCGAGCCCGGGCGTGCCGGGCCGGGGCCGGAGGGCTGCGGGTTCGTGGCGGGCTCTCTTCCTTCCGATCTTCTTTGTCGCCGGAGAAAGTCCTACACCACAGGGGATCTCCGCGATGATCCGTGTCCGTAACGACGATGAAATGTAGGCGGAACACGAGATCGACGTTCTGCCTGCGGTATTCCGTAGTGCATTCAGTGTGTCCTGGTGTTGATGTCGTGTGTCCGTGTCGCGGGTTGTGAGTGTCACCCGAAAGGGTCGATCCGTAGCGGTCGAACGTCGCGTGCACGTGGGCGCAGGTCGGATGCACGTGCACACGCGCGTGCTGTATCGTGAGCCGAAGTCCGTGCAAGCGCACGCGCCGACCCCCGGAGGGAGGTGGGACGAGGCCTCTCATCGGCCGAGGCTTCCCTGTGGCGGAGCGGTTCTGTGGCTGCGGACGAGCTGCGAGCCGCTCGAGCGGAAAGGTGCCCAGACCGCGTGTAGCGATCGCCTGGCTCCGGACGAATCTTCAGGAGAACGACCTTGTCCAAGATCTACAGCGGTATGCCTGCCACGGCCCTACAGCGGGTTACCTGGCAGAAGAGTCGACGGAGCAATTCGCAGGGCAACTGTGTCGAGATGGCGCGGCTTCCCGGGGACGCGGTGGCCGTCCGAAACTCCAGGCATCCCGACGGACCCGCGCTGGTTTACACGCGGGCCGAGATTGAGGCGCTGATCCTGGGCGCGAAGGACGGGGATTTCGACAACCTGCTCATCTGAGCGGGGTGGTCTCACGGGGGTCCCCAGCGCGTGGCGTCACGGTCGCCCTCGGGGGTGGTGACCAGGCATCCGTCAGGGTGTCGTTCGACACGTGTGAACTAACGGAAAGTGAAATGCCAAACGCATCAAGCGATCTCCAGGTGGCGAACGCATGGGACATCGCGCCACGCACCACCGGCGCCACGAACCTCCGCCTGGGTGACTCGCGCCAGGTACGCACCACCACCGCTGACGAACGAGGCGCCGGCCCACCGGCGCCGGCCGCTCGATCAGCGCCAGGGCGAGCTTGACGGATCCTGCTGTAGTCCGTCTCGCTCCGGATCACGACCGGACACCGGCGTCCGGTCATGATCGCAAGGTGAGATGCGTGGCTGGGAGCTCTCCGCCAGACCGTCTCCGTGACGCCCTGCGCGGGCCGCCGTGGCCCGTCGCCAGGCGCCGATACGGGGGCGGGCAGTACCCCAGGCCTCGGCAGCACCTGCCGGGTCGCATGACGGCTTGTGGACCGCCGGATCCACGCCCGCGCACCGCCCGCACCCGACCGCCGACGCGAGACCCGGTACCCGCCGCACCACGTACCGATGCGACATCGACCCCCCGGGGCTGACGCGAGCGCTGCCATGCCCTGTACGCGCACCGGAGAGCCGAATGACGACCCTGACCATGGATCGGATCTTCACGTCCGGGGATCTCCCGCTCCTGTCCCTCCCGCAGGCCGACGGGCTGATCACCTGCAGATGGTTCCACGAGCCTGTCGTGGTGCGGGCCCTGGCCGAGGACGGCGGTGACGCCGTCGGTGAACGGCGGCGTGCGCAGGTGGGATTCGTGATGGTGGAGCCGAGCTGGCTGGCCCGGGCCGCCGCCGAGCGGGTCCGCGGCCCCGGGATCGACGCGGTCGTGATGCACATGCAGGGCGGGCTGCCCGGCCGCAGCGCCCTGGCACTCGCGTTCGCCTCCCACCTGCGGTCGGTGCTGCTGCGCAGCGGGCGGGAGACCCACGTGGTCACCGCCGGCGCCCGGCCTGACCTGACCGGCCTGGCGGACCTGGTGCGCATTCCCCATCTGGTCACCGTCACCGACGCCACCGGCGCGATCGCCGACACCGTGGTCTGGGAGGTCATGACCGACGCCCAGTTCGACGCGTGGCTCGACGGAGCCCCCCGACCGGACCAGCACGCGATCGAGGCCCACCTGCCCGGTCTGCTCCGCCTGCGCGGTCTGCACCGGTCCGGCCGGCTCGACCGCCGGCGAGCCGGTGCCCTGCTGGACGTCCTCGAAGGCGGGACGCTGTCAACCCGGCTGATCCACCTCTGCCCTCGGGTCGTGCTGCCGCTCGCCGCGGCAGCGGCTGCCTAAGGCCACCCGCCGCGGCCGCGGCAGTGCGCAGCGGCAGCATGAGGCCACCCGCCGCGAACAGCCCGGTGCGGGCGCTCGACCACGTGTGACCATCTCGTTGTCCGCAGACCGTTGCATCACCCGGTGGGGCGGTGCAAACATGTACTAGCTGCCCGGGGATCCCCCCGTACCCCGGGCGGCCTTTTCATGTCACCGGCAGGGTCGTGCCATCCGTCGGCCCGGGGCCGACCAGCCACCGTCCGGTGCGTCGTCCAACGCCCCGTGGAGCCGGTCGGGGATGCTGATCACCAGCGCGGTGCCCGGATCCGCTCCCGCGGAGCGGATCTGCCGCGCCGCCGCCGCGACGGCCGACTCGATCACCGCCGACACCCCGTCGTTCATCGCCGGGACGGCGTAGACCACGTGGGGGAACCTGCGCAGCAGGTCGCCGGCGACACCGATCGCCGCGCTGATCCCGTGGTTGACCCGCTCGACCTGCACGGCGGCGCAGGATCCGTCGGCGAGCCGGGCGACACCGTCCGGAACGTGCGCGCCGGTCCGGACCGCCCGCTCGTGCTCGTCGCGCCAACGGCGCGCGCCCACCCACCCGACCACCGGGATGCCGGGCGGCCGGTGTTCCAGCAGCAGCCGGGTGCGAGCCACCTCGGCGGCGTGCACGGCCGCGGTCAGCGGGCCCGCGGCGCTGTGATCGACCTCGCCGACCAGGCATGCGCCGTCGTCGGTGAGACGCACGATCCGACCCCGGTTGGCGAACAGCCCCTCCGCCTGGACGAGATCCGCCTGCTGCCAACGCCGCACGACCGCCCTCGCCGCGCTCGGGGAGGCCAGCCGCGCCGGGTCGAGCACGATGGCGAGATCCACCTCGTAGGCCGAACCCATCTCCAGCAGCCAGCTCAGGCACCGGAAGTCACGCGCGTTGATGCGGATGCTGCCCTTGTCGGATCGTTCCTTTCTGGCCACCTGGCTCATCTGTGTGCCTTCCCTGGACACCGGATCGGGTGCCGCCTCCAGACTGGCCCGATCGCCACGGAGGTCGTCCCGCCGCCGGATCGAGCGAGAAATTTATATAGAGGATTATTCTCTGGTTGTTTCGGCGGCACCCGCGGCGAGGTGGGTCTGGCACCGCGCGGGATGTGGGAGGTGAGGTTCCGCCTCCGGGGTATTCGCCTCCGGGACAAAGGCACGCCGTGGTATCGGTCGATCCCGCGGATGAGAACGCCGATTCCTCATCCGATGTGCCATCGTCGGCCGGAGACCCAATTCTGCCAAGCGGGCGAACGCTGTCAAGTGCTCCGCCGGCCCGGCGTCGGTATTCGTGTCGACCCACGGCCGCTTTCCGTGACTCCGCTCCACGCCCGTATGGGCCTCGGGTCGTCGCCGCGGCGGGACGCCCGTCCGCGGCTTTACCGGGCCGCGTTTCCGGGATATTGACCGGAGTCAGCACTCCGCCGCTGTGGGCCGGTGTGCGGGTGGGGTTCGCCGCCGGAGCCGCCGGCTTCGCTGACCCGTCCGTCCGGCCTGCCCGGCTCCCGGCTGGGTGGGCGTGACCGCAGGTGGCGCGGCGGTGACCGACCGGTGTCGGGCCCGCCGCCGCGGGACCGCACCGGACGCCCGTCAGCGCCCGCGGCCGGCGGGGGAACGAGAGAAAGCCGGCGAAGCCAGGCGGGTGAGGTTCGTTCTCCCGAATCTCGGAATCATCCCGCCGGCGCGGTGAATCGGTCCGGCCGCGTGATTCGTGCGGGGGATCTTCCGGGCTTCTCCGCCACCCGGCGAGCGGCCCGGCCGCGGCCGGGCTACGGTTCCGCCCATGTCGTCAGCCGTCACACTGCCTGCATGGACCGAAACGTCGAAGTACCTGTCACTGACCACCTTTCGCAGTGACGGGCGATCCGTCTCGACGCCGGTGTGGTTCGTGGTCAACGGCGCCGAGCTGCTCGTTCTTACCGACGAAAAAAGCGGAAAGGTGCGCCGTCTGCGTGACTCCCCGCGGGCGACGGTCGCCCCGTGCGACGCCCGCGGAAAGGCGGCGGAGAGCCCGGTGGAGGTGATGGCAGAGATCGTCCCGGAACGTACCGGTGCCGCGCGGGCCATGGTGCGCCACCGTTACCGGGTCGCGGCGCCGCTGGTCTCGGCCATGTCGAAGGCGGCGCGCACGGTGCGCCGGCGTCCGCCGGAGACCCAGACCGCCATCCGGATCACCCTGCCCGGCCGGTAGCCGCACCCGCCACCCGCTGTTGGGGCGGCGGCCTCACGTGCCGTGGACGCCGCCGAACATCGCCTCCGACCGCAGCCGCAGGCCGGCCGTCTGGTCCACGATCTTCCGTTGGACGGCGGCCCGGGGGTCACGGCTGGTGATGCCCTTGATCCCCAGGTCGACGGCCAGCGCCCGCAACCGGGCCACCGTAAGCGGGCCGAGGGCGTCCAGGAGCTGCTCGGCGGCCGCGCGGCTGGGCGCGTCGAGCAGGGATCGGCGCAGCTCCTCGAGCTCGGCTCCGCTGGGAACCTCGACCTGGGCCCGGCCCGCGGCGCCCGCCGCCGCACCAGCGGGACGTCGCGCCGCCGTGCCCGTGGGACGTCGCGCCGCCGTGCCCGAAGGGCGTCCGGCGGCTGTGGACACCACGGCGAGCCGGGCGTGGCCCGCGATCAGGTCGGCGACCTGGCGGCTGTCGAGGCCGGTCAGCAGCTCCGCCACCTGGCGCAGCAGCAACGCGCCGAGGTCCGCGGGCGAGGCGCCGGAGTCAGCACCCACGGCGCCGGTTCCCGTGCTCATGGTGGTGGCTTCAGTACCCACGGTTGGCCGCCCCGATCCGCCGGAGGAACTCGTCGACGAGCGTGCGCAGCTCGAGTGCGAGCCCGCGGGGAATGCGCTCGGAGAGCACGACGGGGAGCTGGGTTCCGGCCGCGCCGGCGAAGTAGCTGTTGCTCTCCCGGACCATCGCGTCGAACACCGGCGCGTCGAGGCTTTTCGCCAGCTCGATGTGCGGCTGCATCGCGGTGATCGGCTGGCCGCCGTAGTACTGCACCATGGTGAACACGATGCCGAGGATCTGCGGGTCGAGCCGTTTGACCCCCGGGTAGCGGTCCGACTGCATGTCGGCGACCCGGTTGTACTCCCACGCGAAGCGGCGCAGCCGGGTGAGCAGGTGCTCGATGCCCAGCGTCGACAGCTCGTCCGGCCGGGCCGGGACGAGCAGGAAGTCGCACGCGGCGACCGCCATGCGGGTGATCACACCGAAGTTCGGCGGGCAGTCGATGAGCACCAGGTCGTAGTCGTGCGGGTGGAACGTCGCCAGGCCCGCGGCGAGACGCTGGTAGACGTCGAAGTAGTACCGGGTCGAGCGGTGGACCTGCGCCCCGCCCAGCCGGGCCGCCAGGTTCATCTCGACGTCACCCAGCGAGAGGTGCGACGCGACCAGCCCGAGCCCGCCGCCGTTGTGGGTGATGGCCGAGTTGACGACCGGCGGCGTCGTGACGAACGGTGAGAGGTGCGGAACGTAGGACTCGCCGCGCCAGGCCTCGAACCACTCCTTGACGGTCCGGTCGTCGGCGAGATTCGCCCGCCACTCCTCCGGGCGGTAGAACGAGAACGTGAGGCTCGCCTGCGGGTCGAGGTCGATCATCAGGACGCGCTTTCCCCAACGGGCGATGTCCGCGCCGATGTTCGCGGTGAGCGTCGTCTTTCCCACCCCGCCCTTGTAATTGACGACTGCCACGACTTTCACGGCATCCTCGCTCCCGTATCCCGCCGGTGCTGGTAAGAGGAAACCACACGCCGGCGCGTGATTCGTGCGGCGGGGCGCACGGCGGAGATTCGCGCGGAGCGGGTTTGTGCGGAGAGTGTTTGTACGGCGGGGCCGGGCCGGGGCGGATTCGCCGCGCCGGGCACGCTACTCCGTAGGACGGCCGGGCACGCTGTTCCGCGGGGCGGCCGGGCACGCTGTTCCGCGGGGCGGAGAGCGCGGCGGACCGGCCTGCCGGCCGTCAGGGCGGCGCGTAGCCGATGAGCCCCTCCGCTGTCTGGCCCTCGCAGTCGGCCTGGAGTGATTCGAAGTGATCCTCGCCGATACGGCACCGGTACACCGCCTGGGTGGCCGGCTCCGCCGGCTTCGCCGCGTAGATCCAGCCCAGCACGCCCACCGGCGTGCGACTCTCGCATGAGGACGCCAGCGAGGTGAACGACTCCGCCCCGTTGAGGCACGTGTAGACGGGAACCGTCCCAGGGGCGTCACCGCTGGTGAAGAGTTTGCCCAGCACATGCTCCAGGTGGAAGCCGGCCGCCGGCGCCGCGCTCGTGAGCGAGGCGTGATCCTGACCGTTGTAGTAGCGGTACAGCGGCGTGGCCGGCGGCAGCTGCGGAGTCTGGGACGGCGCGGGCGCGGGGGCCGCCGACGGCGGCACACCCGGTGTGCCCGTTGAAGGGCCCGGCGGATTCGAGCCCGGCGCCACGCCGGGGGAGCCGGAGGCGGTCTGGGTCGCGCCCGGCTTCGCGGGATCCGCGGCCGGGAAGCCCGGCCGGCTCGCGCGTGCCCCCTTGTCCGCCGGCACCGGGGGCACCATGTCCTTGAGCGCCCCGACCCGCATCCGCGCGTCCTGGTCGCTCCGGTCACCGCTCCCCGCCGACCGGTCCCATCCCACACCGGTCACGGCGAACGTGACCGCGAGCACGGCGAGGGCCAGGCCGGCGGCGGCGAGACCGGTCAGCAGGCCGGAGCGGCCGCCACCGGTGCCGCCGCTCCCGCGGCGGCGCGCCCGCAGGGTCCGATCCGCCACCGTGCCGATGCCCGGCGCCACCACCGCGCCCGGCGCCACCACCGCGCCCGGCGCCACCACCGCGCCCGGCGCCACCACCGAGCCCGCCGGTGCCACCGAGCCCGCCCGCGCCGCCGCGGTCTGGACGTCCGACACGTCGGGCGGGGGGCCGGCGCCTGGCGGCGTCGGTGGAACCCAGCCGGTTCCGATCAGTCCGCGGACCGCGGCGTCGGCCTCGTCGAGGCTGGCCACCGCGACCCCGGCGAGGCTGGACACGACCTGCGTCGCCGTCGGCCGCAGGCCCGGGTCCTTGGCGAGGGCACGGGCGAGCAGCGGAAGCAGGTGGTCGGGCACACCGGTCAGATCGGGGTCGTCGGCGAGCATGCGCATCGCGGACACCGCCGGCGCGTCGGCGGGGAACGGGTGCCGCCCCCGCGCCGCGAAGACCACACACAGAGCCCAGGCGAAGATGTCTCCGGGTGGCCCGACCCGCTCGCCGCGAAGCTGCTCGGGCGCCATCCACGCGACGGTCCCGAGCACGCCCCCGGCGGTCGTGTGGCTCGTGGCGTCGAGCGACCGGGCGATGCCGAAGTCGATGATCTTCGGGCCGTCCCAGGCCAGCAGCACGTTGGACGGCTTGAGGTCGCGATGCACCAGGCCGGCGGCGTGCACGGCCACCAGCGCGTTCGCCAGACCGGCGGCGAGGCCGGCGAGCATCGGCCCGTCGAGGTGCCCGCGCCGGCTCACCGCCGCCTGCAGGCTCACCCCGTCGACGTACTCGGTCGCCATCCACGGTGTCGGTGCGTCGACGTCGGCGTCGAGAACGGCGGCGACGAACGAGCCGCGCACGCGGCGGGCGGCGGCGACCTCCTGGCGGAACCGGCCGCGGAACTCGGCGTCGCCGAGCAGGTCAGGCCGGACGACCTTGACCGCCGCTGGTCGGCGGGCGGGGTCGAACCCCAGGTAGACGGCGCCCATCCCACCGGTGCCGAGCCTGCCCGACAGCCGGTACGGCCCGATGGCACGCGGGTCGGAGTCGATGAGCGGCTCCAGCATCCGGTGTCCTTTCCGCCGCGGCTCGGTGTCGACGGCGCCGGGCCGGCCGCCCGGTCGCCGATGGTATCCACCGGCCACATGCGCCCGAACAGGCCCAAATGCCACACGGCCGTGGCAGCGGCCGGGTGTCACCTTCGGCAGGGGGTCGCGCCGAGGGCGTCGAGGGGGCGCGACATCATGGGACGTACCGGCACATGGCCGGCCATCCGTATCGGCGCGGCACCTGGGAGCACCCATGTCCGACCTGTCCGTTGATCTGAACGCCGACCCGGCCACGCTGGTCGACGCGCTGGGCTCGTTGTCGGAGTCCCAGACGGAGACGGTTCTGCGTGGCCCGTCGGGCGACGCCGTCCTCGACGAGCTGTTCGCCCGGATGCGCGACAGCTTCCAGCCCGAGAAGGCCAAGGGCGAGGACGCGCTGGTCCAGTTCGTCCTCAGCGGTGGGCCGGGCGGTGCGACGCGGGTGTATGTGCTGGCCGTCCACGGTGCGGCGTGCGAGCTGACCATCGACCCGCCCGGCGGCACGGCGCCGGGCGGCGGGCGGACGGTGACCATCACGACCGACCGCGTGCGGCTGGTGCGCGTTGTCACAGGGCAGGCGAACGCCGCCAAGCTCTACCTCACTCGCAAGATCAAGATTGACGGTGACCTCAAGTTCGGCGGGCAGGTCGTCTCCTGGTTCGGGGTTCCCTCCGAGAACTGAGCGCCGCCGGTTACCGAGCGCACACCGCTGCGGGATCGCGTTATGGTCCGGCGGGGATCCGTAAACGGGCTGTAATCGATCCGCGGGACGGGTCGCGTCGCCTCGAGGTCCGTTCCGGTGGCCGGTCTGGCAGGCCGCCGGAACAGCTGTTGTGCAGGGTGTTGCCAAGACTTCCTGCTCACGCAACCATCTATCACCGTGACATGTGACGAGGTAATGCAGGTAACTGACCCGATCGAACGTGCGGGGCTTGCCGACGAGCTGATGTGGACGTCACATCCGCAGCGTTCGGCCCTGCGCGCAATCAGGGCCGCCGCCATCAGGCAGGCGCTCGAGGGCGGGTACGCCCCCACCGATCTCGCCAGCCGGATGAAGGTGACGGTCGCCGACGTCGGATGGATGGCGGACCACCCGGTGTCCGTGCTGCCGGCGGCGCCGCGAATGGCCGAGCGGGCGACACGCATCGCCTGAGCTCGCGGTCGGGACCGCGACGAGGGACGTAGTCCGGTCAACGGCGACCGGGCACACCTTTCGCCGGCCCCCTGGAACCGCCGAATCCCGGGGTGGCTCCCGCAGGCGGATCCGCTTTCTGCCTTTCTCCTCGCCAGCCCACCCTTCGCCCTTGGCCCTCGCTCGTCGCGGAGCAGGGCGACGTCGGCCCGCCGGGCGGCCCCGGTCGCAAAAGCTTGACCTGAAGTCAACTTCAGGTATTAGCGTCCGAGCCGGCTCGTGATCCCCCGGCCGTCCGGCCGAGGGGCCGCGTGCCCCGAACGCCGCCGGCGCGCCCACCTGGGACGCGCGGAAAACTGTCGGACCTCCGTGTTCCGATACGTGCGGCCGTACGGACCTCGGCGACGGACAGGTGGTGTTCAGATGAGCATGGAGTTCGCGGCCTGGAACTCGATGTATTCGGCGATGCACGCCCAGGAGGAGCGGCGCCCGTTCTCCCGGGCGACCGTGCGCCGGATCGCGGGATTCGCCCGGCCGCACCGCCGCACCCTGGGCCTGTTCCTGGTGACGAGCATCGCCGGAGCCGTCCTGGCGGTGGCGACGCCGGTGCTGGCCGGCCGGGTCGTCACCGCGATCGTGGACGGCTCCCGCCCCCGCACGGTCATCGTCCTCGCGGCGCTGATCGCGGCGATCGCGGTGGCCGAGGCCGCCCTCGGCGTACTCAACCGCTGGCTGTCCGCCGGCATCGGCGAGGGCCTCATCCTCGACCTGCGCACCGCGGTGTTCGACCACGTCCAGCGGATGCCGATCGCCTTCTTCACCCGCACCCGCACCGGTGCCCTGGTCAGCCGGCTGAACAACGACGTGATCGGCGCCCAGCGCGCCTTCAGCGACACCCTGTCAGGAGTCGTCGGCAACCTCGTCGCGCTCCTGCTCACCCTCGTCGTCATGATCAGCCTGTCCTGGCAGATCACCCTGCTCGCGCTGGTCCTGCTCCCCGTGTTCGTCCTGCCGGCACGGCGGATGGGCTCCCGCCTCGCCCGTCTGGAGCGCGAGGCCGCCCACCACAACGCCGTCATGGGCTCGCGGATGACGGAGCGCTTCTCCGCCCCCGGCGCCACCCTGATCAAGCTGTTCGGCCGGCCCGCCGACGAATCCGCCCAGTTCGCCCGCCGCGCCCAGCGGGTGCGCGACATCGGCCTGCGCACCGCCATGGTCCAGTGGGTGTTCGTGACGGCCCTGACCCTCGTGTCCGCCCTCGCACTGGCGCTCGTCTACGGGCTGGGCGGCTACTACGCCCTGCGCGGCGAGCTGGAGCCCGGCGCCGTCGTCGCCCTGGCGCTCCTGCTCACCCGCCTCTACGCGCCGCTGACCTCACTGGCCAGCGCCCGGGTGGAGGTGATGAGCGCCCTGGTCAGCTTCGAGCGGGTGTTCGAGATCCTCGACCTCGAGCCCCTCATCGTGGAGCGCCCCGACGCCCGCCCGCTGCCCGCCGGCCCGGTGTCGGTGGAGTTCGACCACGTGCACTTCGCCTACCCCTCGGCCGACGCCGTGTCACTGGCGTCGCTGGAGGAGGTGGCCGTCCTGGACGAGCGCGAGAACGGTGAGGTGCTGCACGACGTCTCGCTGCGGGCCGAGCCGGGCCAGATGATCGCCCTCGTCGGTTCGTCCGGGGCTGGAAAATCGACGATCGCCCAGCTCATCCCGCGTCTCTACGACGTGGGCTCGGGCGCGATCCGGCTGTCCGGGGTGGACGTCCGTGACCTGACCGCGGACTCGCTGCGCGAGACCATCGGCATGGTCACCCAGGATGACCACCTCTTCCACGACACCGTGCGGGCGAACCTGCTGCTGGCCAGGCCCGAGGCCACCGAGGCCGAGCTGTGGGACGTGCTGGGCCGGGCCAGGCTGGCGGACCTGGTGACCCAGCTTCCCGACGGGCTGGACACCGTGGTGGGGGAGCGGGGCTACCGCCTCTCCGGCGGGGAGCGCCAACGCCTCACGATCGCCCGCCTGCTGCTGGCCCGCCCCCGGGTGGTGATCCTGGACGAGGCCACCGCGCATCTGGACTCCACGTCCGAGGCGGCCGTGCAGGAGGCGCTCGGCGAGGCGCTGGCCGGCCGGACAGCGCTGGTGATCGCGCACCGGCTCTCCACCGTGCGGTCGGCCGACGTCATCCTCGTCATCGAGGCCGGCCGGATCGTCGAGCGCGGCAGCCACCCCGAGCTCATCGCGGCGGGCGGTCGTTACGCCGAGCTGTACCGGACCCAGTTCGAGCAGCGGGACCCCGTCGCGGAGGTGCCGCTTCAGCCTGCGCCTGCGCTCGCCGGCGCCGAGTAGGCCCGGCGGCGGCGAGCGAGGCGGCGGTTGGCGCGGCAGCGTGCCAGCCATGGCGAGCGCGGCGGCCAGCGCCGTGGCTGGCACGGTGGGTACGGCTGCGCCCGACACGGTGTGGTCAGCCGGCTGGCAGCGCCTTCGACCACAGGACGCCGCCGGCCGCGTCACGCAGCTCGACGGTCAGCGCGCGGGAGCCGCCGTCGATCGCGAGGCGGCCGAAGAACTGCAGCCCGGCGGAGGGAGGGAGGTTCGACTGGCCGGGCGGAGGCGTCCGGGCGAAGACCTGCTCGGGACCGAAGGTGGGATCGAGCGCGTTGGGGCCGAACGTGCCCGCGTTCAGCGGCCCCGCCACGAACTCCCAGAACGGGTCGAAGCCCCGGGTGGCGGCCCGGTCGGGGTGATAGCTCAGCGCCGCGGTGTAGTGCACGTCCGCGGTGATCCATACGGTGTTGCGCACCCGGTTGCGCCGGATCGCCGAGAGGACCTGCCCGATCTCGACCTCACGACCCAGCGGCACCCCGGGCGAGCCCTGCGCCACTCCCTCGATGGCGGTGGTGCCGTCCGGAACGACGATGCCGAGCGGCAGGTCGTTCGCGATCACCTTCCAGGTCGCCCTGCTCCTGGTCAGGCCGTCGATGAGCCAGTCCCGCTGCCGGGTGCCGAGAATCGCCGCGCCGGCCGGATCCGTCTGCCCCACCCCGTTGTTGTTCTTGTAGCTGCGCATGTCCAGGACGAACACGTCCAGCAGCGGGCCGTAGGAGATCTTGCGGTACAGCCGGCCCGCCGGGTCCGGCCGGCCCGGCAGTGTGGGGGTGTACTCGAACAGAGCCTGCCGCGACCGGGCGGACAGGACGTCCACGCGCTTCTCGGTGTACCGGTCATCGGTGAGGATCTCGCCCGGATACCAGTTGTTCGTGGTCTCGTGGTCGTCCCACTGGAACACCCAGGGAACCTCGCGGTTGAACGCGAGCAGGTTCGCGTCCATGAAGTTGTAGCGGAAGTTCCCGCGGAACTCGGCGAGGGTCTCGGCGACCTTGCGCTTCTCGTCGGTGACCAGGTTGCGCCACACACTGCCGTCGGGCAGCGCGACCGTCTCGGCCAGCGGCCCGTCGGCGTAGACGAAGTCACCCGAGCAGATGGCGAAGTCCGGCGACAGCCGGCGCATCGTCTCGAAGATCGTCATTCCGCCGCGGTCGGGGTTGATTCCCCAGCCCTGGCCGCAGACATCACCAGACCACACCAAAGACACGTCCCGGGGGCGGACCGGCGCGGTCCGCAGACGTCCGACCAGGGTCTCGCCGACGCGGCGCGGATCATCCGCCGCCGCCAGCCGCACCCGGTAGAAGACCTCGCTGCCGGGCGGGAGCCCGTTCACGGCGACGACCCCGGTGCGGTCCGTGGCATCGGTGAGACGCGTGACGCCCACCGTCCGCGCCGACCGGAACGACTCGCTGCCTGACACCTCCACGGTCATCAGCGCCGGGCGGTCCGAGCGGGCCCAGATCACGGCGCCGCTGGTGTCGACATCGCCCGCCTGCACCCCGGAGGTGAACGCCGGGCGCCCGCCCAGCACCTGCCCCGGCCCGCCGGCGGCGACCGCCGGCGCACCGGTCGCGGCGCCGGCCCGCCCGGCCCCGCTCCCCAGCCCGACGACGCCGGCGGTCGCCACGACGGCGCCGCCGCGCAGCAGCGCCCGGCGTCCCACTCCGGCCGGCCCGAGCTCCGCCGGACCGTTCTCGAGGGGTGACGTGGATCGGTGGTCAGGTGCGGTCATGAGCGTCCTTCCTCCGGCCGCACCGGCCCCGCGCGCGCCCCGGCGGTCGCCCCCATGGCCGCCATCCCGCGCGGTGGTTCCGGCGCGGCGTCAGCGCGATGGCCCCAGTGGGGAGAAGCCTGGCAATCACGGCGATCCGGCGACCGACTCCCCGCCGACGCTCCGCGTACGGCGCGATGAACGTTGCGGAACGCGATGAACATCGCGCAGAGGTATGAGCGGTGGGGACGGGCGGGCCAGTCAGCCCGGCAGCCGGCCAGCCGGCTGGTGAGGCCCCGATCCCGGCTGGTGAGGTCCAGAGCCGGCTGGTGAGGTCAAGAACCCGGCTGGCGAGGTTCTGAACCCGGCCGCGGGCGGCGCGGAACAGTCCCGGTGGCGATCTGGCCCGGTCGGAGGGTGTCTCCGCGCGGGCGCTCCTGACCAGCGCGGACGGGACCACCAGGTGGTCCCGTCCGTGAGTGCATAGCCTATGATTTCCGCCCCAAGCGCTGTTTTCCGTGTGGTGCGCCGGAGGGAGACCCTGGATTGGGCGGGCGACCGGGTGTGCCACGGGATCCAGAGCGGCGATCCAGAACGCTCCCGTTCGACCTGCGCGGCGGAGGCCGGCCGCCCCGCAGCGCCTCCTCGCAGCTCTCCCGGGTGCTCCTCGGCTTCCTGTCCGTCCTGGTCTTCGCCGTCACCGCGGGCGGATGGGCCGTCTACACGTACGCCAACGGCCGCATCGGGCAGGTCAACCTCGACCTCGGTGACGACCGGCCCGAAGAGTCCGAGGGCGCCACCAACTTCCTGCTCGTCGGCACGGACAGCCGTGCGGGCCTCGAAGGGCAGCGCTCCGATACCACGATCCTCGCCCACTTCGGTGAGGACGAGACCGTGACCATGCTGTCCATCCCGCGCGACACCTACGTCACGATCCCCGAGTACACCGACACCGACGGGCGCAAGCACGCCCGGCACAAGGCCAAGTTCAACTCCGCGATCTCCGACGGCGGCCCGTCACTGCTGGTCCGCACGATCGAGTCGCTGACCAACATGCGCATCGACCACTACGTCTCGATGGACCTGGCGGGCTTCAAGTCGATCACCGACGCGATCGGCGGCGTGGACGTCTGTGTCCTACCCTCGGACCACAAGGAGTTCGTCGCCGAGAACGGCCGGACGAGCCGCAACACCAACGACCCGATGAGCGGCTTCGTCGGCGGCCCGGGGACGGTGCACGTCGGCGGCGAGCAGGCCCTGGCGTTCGTCCGGCAGCGGCACGGCCTGCCCGGCGGCGACATGGACCGCATCCGCCGCCAGCAGCAGTTCATGGGCGCGGTGTTCCACAAGGTCGTCGGCGGCGGGGTCCTGACGAACCCCAGCCAGCTCGAGCAGCTCCTGTCCACGGCCACCGGCGCGCTCACCCTGGACGACAACACCGATCTCCTGGACCTGCGGAAGCTCGCGACCAGGCTGAAGGGCATCGCCTCGGGCGGGGTCGGCATGCAGACCCTGCCGACCCATCCGCCCACCAGGGCCGAGGGCGCGGTGAACGACCGCGGCGAGATCCTCGTCGGAGGGCAGAGGGTGTCCGTCCAGTTCTACAACCCGGCCGATCTGGAGCGCATCGTCGCCCCGCTGGGCGGCTCCACAGGTTCGGCCCCGGGCGCCGGCGGCGCCGACGCCACCGAGGTCGCCGTCCAGGTCTTCAACGGCAGCGGGATCGCCGGACTGGCCGCCGACGCCGTCGACGAGCTGAACGGCAAGGGCTTCCGGGCAACCAACGCCGGCAACGCCTCCACCAGCAACTACGTGACCTCGCGGGTCCGCTTCGGCACCGGCCTGGACGCCGCGGCGGCCACCCTGCAGACCCTCGTACCCGGGGCACGGCTGGAGAGCGACCCCGGCATCGACGGGCTCCAGCTGATCCTCGGATCGTCCTTCGACGGCATCGCCGACGTCCCGGTCACGGCTCCCGCGGCCGCTCCGGCCGCCACCGGCGCCGAGACCGCCGCCGCCGGTACCACGGCAGCCGGAACCGTCCCCGGCGCACCCGCGCCCCCCGCGGCGGCCACCCCACCCCCCCCGCCGAACTGCACCTACTGACCGTGGGATGTCCACCCGACCGCGGGACGCCGTAGTCGGCCCGGGGGCTGACCGGGGTGCCGGGGCGGGTCAGTCGGGGTCCGGTTCGTCCGTCGCGTGGCTGGCGGAGCCCTTCGGGATCCGTTGGCGTGGACTCAGCGCGACCCAGTCCTGGGCCCAGGCGGACAGCGGCTCCAGAACGCCCAACAGCCGACGTCCATGGCTGGTCAGGCGGTACTCGCCGGCCTCGTCGACCTCGACCAGGCCGGCTTCGCGCAGCTCGCGCATCCGCTGCGAGAGCTGGGACTCCGGCGCGCCGACCCGTCCGGTGAGAGACCGGAAGGAGGACGAACCGCCGCGAAGGCTCCAGAAGGCGGCCAGCGTGTACCGGCGTCCCAGCAGTTCCAGGATGGCGGCGAGCTCCTCCGGCACACCGGCCGCAGCCTGCCCGGAGCCGGAGCCGGAGCCGGAGCCAGGCCCGGACCCGGCACCTGACCCCGGCGTGGCACCGCCGGCATGCGTGGACGTCCGCCGGCCGCCGGGGCCGCGTCGCCCCCGGTCAGCGCGCACGGACACCGGTGTGGCCGCCGGCGGCCGGGTGGACCCGTGCCGAGCGCTCGCCAGCGGGACGGACCCGGACGGCCTGCAGCCAGACCGCCCGGAACCGGCGTTTCCTGGGGTGGTCCCCCAAATGGGGCAGGGCCCACACCGCGGTGTGGTGGGAGATGCTGGTCGTCGTCAGCGCGAGTGCACCCCCACACCGTTGGAGCTGTGCGCTCCCAGGGACGCGGCGAAGGTGGTGCCGTCGCTGTCCTGGGCGCTGCCCAGCACGGTGCGGACCCGCTGGGCGAGGGCCCCGGCCTGGGCCGAGACCACCCCGGCGACGCTCTGGACCTCCGGGCGTTCCCTGACCTCGCGCGCCTGGCGCATGATCGCGTCGTAGTGGTCACGCCCCGCACGGGCACCGAGGACGTACCCGATGCCGAGGGCAACGACCACACTGGGCCTGATGCGCATGGTTCCTCCCGGGGCAGGGGCCGGGCGTTCGCGGCTGACACCGCGCTTGCTCCGGCTTGTCACAGGCTTGTTTACTACCCCACCGACAGCCGTGCCGGAACCTCAGGTAGGCTGACGACGTCAGGCACGATCCGTCGCCGCCACCCGCCCGGTTCGGGCGGCTAGATCCAGGCGGCACGGCGGCCAGGCCGCGGAGCATCTGGTCGCTCGGCGGAACCTGGGCGGTTCGGGCCTGACGGAAATGACGGTCCCGCGTAGCTCAATTGGCAGAGCAGCCGGCTGTTAACCGGCAGGTTATAGGTTCGAGTCCTATCGCGGGAGCACGTTTTCCCTGGTCAGGCCAGGTTTCCTCAAGATCCTTCGGATCGCGAGACGAAGATCACCCTAGCTTTACCCCATGATTCTTTCCGCGGTGACCGTTCCCAGGATCGTCTACCTGGGCCACCGACCCGCCGAGTCGACCGTCATCCTGGCCTCAGGCCCCATCCCGATGTCGGCCGAGCGGCGGCCGGTCCGCCCCGGTATCGACGGGGTTCGGCTGGTCGGGGGAGACAGGTCGCGCCGTAGTCCCCAGTGGGCGGAGAGGGGACCCTCTCCTGGGCGTCTGGTGGGGAGCCTCTAGCTGTAATGATCGGGGACGTTGATCAATCGCGTGGACATGAGACGTCGGGGACCTTCCTTTTCACCGGTGATTCGTGATGAGGCGCCAGGAGCATAGGGGCAGGTGTGGCTCCGATCTCACGAGTGCGCCTGCGTCGGCAAGGTGAGGATTTCGGCTCCGTCGTCGGTGATGGCGATCGTGTGCTCACTGTGCGCTGTCTGGCAGCCTGTCGCGCTTCGGAGGGTCCAGCCATCGGCATCGGTGACGAGCTCGGCGGTGTCCGCCATGACCCACGGCTCCAATGCCAGCAGCAGCCCAGGGCGCAGTCTGTATCCACGGCCGGGCCGTCCGGTGTTCGAAACGTGCGGGTCCTGGTGCATCGTCGATCCGATGCCATGACCTCCGAACTCGGTGTTGATCGGGTACCCGGCCTCGCTGAGGACGGAGCCGATGGCATGGGAGATGTCACCGATGCGAGCTCCGGGGCCGGCAGCGGCTATCCCTGCGTACAGCGCGCGTTCGGTCGCGTTGATCATCGCGACGCTCTCCGGGGGCTTTGAGTCGCCCACGATGAAGCTGATGGCGGAGTCCGCGGCGACTCCGTCTTTGGAGACGGCGAGGTCGAGCGTCAGCAGGTCGCCGTCGGCAAGCGTGTAGTCGTAGGGCAGGCCGTGGAGCACGGCGTCGTTGACGGCCGTGCAGATGTAGTGGCCGAACGGCCCGCGTCCGAAGGACGGCTCGTAGTCGACGTAGCAGGACTGCGCTCCAGCCTCGACGATCATGGTCTCGGCCCACCGATCGATGTCCAGGAGGCTCGTGCCGACCGTGCTGCGGCTCTTCAGCGTCTGCAAAATGTCAGCGACCAGGGCGCCTGTGTCCTTTGCTTGGGCCAGTTTGGTGGGGCTCAGGATCTCGATCATGCGGCGCCCTTCTCGCACTACCAATAACTATCCCGGCCATATTATACCGGTACTATAATTGGAGTCATGGTCAGGTTGCCGCTCACTCCGGCAGAGGTCGAGCGCGGGCAGCGCCTCGGCGCCCTCCTGCGTCGGGCCAGGGGGGAGCGCTCGATGCTCGATACCGCGCTGGATGCAGGTGTCTCACCAGAAACCCTTCGGAAGATCGAGTCTGGTCGCGTAGCCACCCCTGCCTTCCCGACCATCGCGGCGATCGCCGATGTCCTCGGCCTTTCCCTCGACGAAGTGTGGGCCGAGATCAACCAGCCTGACGGCGAGGTCGAACCCACAAGATCAGGTCGCAACGCACGCGAGCGGTTGGCCTCGTGAGTCTCGGGCCCGCAGCTCCGTTGCAGGTGCCGACGGCAGAGAGCCCGTGGGCGCGGTGCTCAACCAACGTCCCCGGTCAGTACACCTAGCAGGCGCTGACAAGGCGCACGCGGGCCAAGGTGTCCCACCGGTACGCGCGTTCCTCGCGGCGTAGTTCGACCAGCGTGACGGCGCCGACCGTGACACGGACGGGTGGAAGCTCCCGGAGATCTCTGACGGCCGAGATGATCGGATGGGCGTCGGTCCGACTGTTGCAGTAGGCGATGCCGACGTGGGGCCGAAACCCGTTCGGCTTGACCACCACCGCGGCGGGCCCGAGTACGGCCGTGATCGCCTCGATGAGCCCGTCCCGAACGGCGACCACCGGCGCCCAGGACAGGACGCTGAAGCGGACGGCACCGGACGACCCCGCCAGTGGCCCCACAGCCAACGAGAACGGCTCGACACCGGCCAGCCGTACACACGTCTGCTCCACGGCTCTGTCAACATCAGCCCGGCCGATCTGATCGGTGAAGGCGAGACGTTGGAGCGTCAGATGCAGCCCGTCAGGCGGTACCGGGTCGAGGACGGGCAGGCGCAGCCGCTGCTGGCACCGGTCGGCAAGGGCGTGCAGCTCGGTGGCGTTCTCGAAGGTCAGCATCCAGTGGTAGGAGCGGCGTCCGGGCGTCCAGCCGGGCCGGTCCCAGTGGTTGTCGAGCCGGTCGAGGCTGGTGAAGCGGTGCCAGTCGTCCATGACCGGGTTCGTGGTGGGTGACGTGGTCACCGGTGTGCGCCGGCGGGGAGGGCGAGCGCGCGGGAAGCCTCCGCGAGTTCGGTGACCGGGCCGATCTGCTGCCATGGCCTGGCACGGGCGACCAGCTCGTGGCTACGACGTCGGATGGACTCGATCGGGTTGCCGGCCGCGCTAGTCAGAGCCTCGATCCCAAGTGCGGCAGCCTGCTCCGGGTCGGGAGCGTCGGACAGGAGCAGCGCGGTCGCCAGGTCGAGGCGGACGAGACAACGGCTCCACATCGATGGGGATCGGTCGGCTACCTGCACGGCCATGTCCGCATACTCCCGCACCCTGGCCGTTTCGCCCAGGGAGACGTATGCGGTCGCTGCGTTCGCGGCGACACGGGCCGTGCTGTAGGGCCCGAAGGAGATACAGGGTGACATCCCGTCGGGCACCGGATACTGGTCGGCCAGGTCGAACGCTTCGGCCACGGATCGGTCCACGCCGGTGCGGTCACCGAGCCGACCGAGGGCGCGTGCCTTCCCGTTCACGGCAAGCCGGATTGCCTGGGCCGACCGACCGGCGACTCGGCGACCTGACGTCCGCGCGTCGGGGACCGGTGGTGTTCAGCGCAGGGTGAGTGGGGTCGCGGATGCGACGTGGGACAGTTTCTCCGGGTTGCGGACGTAGTAGAGGCCGGTGATGCGTGCGTCCTCGACACGGATCGCCATGACGCCGTCGATCTCGCCGTCCAGGCGGACGAGGAGTGCCGGGTTGCCGTTGACCACGGTCGGTTCGGCGGTGAGCGTGCCTTCGAGCTTGCCGATGCCGCCGGCGAACATACGGGCCACCTGCTCGGCGCCAGTGACCGGCCGCAGCGCGGCGTGTTTGATGCCGCCGCCGTCGCTCATCAGGACGACCTCGGGGGCGAGCACCTCAAGGAGGCCCTGCGGGTCCCCGGTTTCGATCGCGCGCTGGAACGACTCCAGGACTGCCTGGCCCTCGTTCGAGGAGACCACCCGGCGGGGGCGGCGGGAATCGACGTGCTGGCGGGCGCGGTGGGCGATCTGGCGGACGGCCGCAGGGCTCTTGTCGACGGCGGCCGCGATCTCGTCGTAGCCGATGTCGAAGACCTCGCGCAGCACGAAGACGGCGCGCTCGGTCGGTGACAGCGTCTCGAGGACGAGCATCAGCGCCATCGACACGCTCTCGGCGAGCTCGACGTCCTCGGCCACGTCCGGCGCGGTGAGCAGCGGCTCGGGCAGCCAGGGGCCGACATATGCCTCCCGGCGGCGCTTCATGGTGCGCAGCCGGTTGAGCGCCTGGCGGGTGGTGATCCGGACCAGGTAGGCGCGCTGGTCGCGCATCTGCCCCTGGTCGGCCTTGACCCATCGAAGCCAGGTCTCCTGGAGGACGTCTTCGGCGTCGGCCGCCGATCCGAGTATCTCGTAGGCGACGGTGAAGAGCAGGTTGCGGTGTGCGAGGAACGCCTCGGTCGCCGGGTCGGTGGCGTCGTCGCTCATCTCTCGTCCCTTCTCCTCGTCCTTCGCGGTCGGCCCTGGCGGCCGACCGCGTTCGCGTGCGTCCACAGCAAGATCCTCGCGGCACGCACCGGTCAGGCTGCCCGGTCGGCGGCGGCCGGTGCCTCGGCGCGGTTGGCGCGCAGCAGCTGCTGGCGCTTGGCGACACCTCCCGGAATGCGGTGCAGCCTGAACGAACCGGGCTTGTGCGCCTCTTCGGCCAAGTGCTTGGGGATGACCTTGCAGACCAATTCCTTGACCCTGGCGCCCAGGCCGTCGTCGATGTGCAGCCACACCGCGACGTCGGACCTGTTGGCGAACTGGTAGATGCCCGCGCTTCGGCCCAGGCTGATGCACTGGGCGCCCAACGACTGGTGGATGTCGTCGGGCCGCTCACCCGCGAGCCTGCTGAGTACGGTGTCGGCGGCCCGCGCGCCCAGCGGCATCGCGTTCAGGCAGCTCATCCGCAGCGGCAGGCCGGACGGTGCCGCCGAGTCCCCGGCCGCGACGATGCGCTCGTCGTCCACGCTGGTCAGCGTCTCGTCGGTGCGCAGGCGGCCCACGGCGTCGGTGCTCAGACCGCTGCGTACGGCCAGTTCAGGAACGCCGAAGCCGACGGTCCAGACGGTGACCTCGCTCGGCAGTTCACGGCCGTCAGCGAGCCGTACGGTGTCGCGGGTCACCGCCGTCACCTTCGCGTCGGAGCCGTCGATAACCGTCACACCGAGCTTGGCGAGCCGCTTCGCAACCGAGCGCCGACCCCGGGTGTGCAGGTACGGGCCGAGCACGCCGCCGCAGACCAGGGTCACCCGGCGGCCCTGCTCCGCCAGCTCGGCGGCGGTCTCGATGCCGGTGGGACCGGCGCCGACCACCGTCACGGGGGCCGTCGCGGGCGCGGCGTCGAGGACCGGGCGCAGCCGCTGTGCCTCCTCCAGGGTGGAGATCGGGTAGGCGAACTCGGCCGCCCCTGGCACGCTCAGTTCGGCGCTGCCACTGCCCACGGCGTAGATCAGGTAGTCGTAGCCGAGCGTGCGGTCGGCCGCCAGTGTCACGCTGCGCTCGGCCGCGTCGATACGGGTCACGGTGTCGACCACCAGCCGGACGCCCTCGGCCAGGACGTCCTGGTAGGCGACGACCGCGTCGTCGGACCCGCCCACCAGCTGGTGCAGGCGGACCCGGTGGACGAAGTCCGGGCGCGGGTTGATCAGCGTCACGGTCACGTCGTCGCGCAGCGTCAGCCGGTTCGCGGCCATCACGCCCGCGTATCCGCCACCGATCACGACCACATGCGTGTTCCCAGTCATAGTGCCTCCTCCGTTTCCAGGTGGTCGGCCTCAAGACACCGCGTCATCGGTCGCTGTGACAGGACGTGAGTCAGATCACTTCACGGGGGCTCGGCTGGAGCTGTGACCGCATTGGTTCGCCGGGTTGGGTCAGGCTGCGGTTTTGAGAGGGCGTCCGCCCCAGCGGATGCCCTTCTCGCTTCGGATGCGGGCTCGTTCCTTGCGTTCGGCGGCCAGGACGTCGGGCGCATGAGCCCGAGGCGGCGGCTGCGCTGGTCGGGAGCGCCTTGAACGACGACGATCGGGAGTTCGTCGAGTACTGGTGTGTGCGGAGCCCGTCAACCTGTACGAGGCCGGATGCCCGACAACGCCTCAGCCCGCGGTCGGTTCCGGTGCCACGCTGATCAGGTCGACGACGAAGACGAGCGTGTCGTCGGCCGCGATGTCCGGGGGCTGGCCACCGGCGGGTCCGTAACCCAGATCGGGTGGGATGACGATCTCGCGGCGGCCGCTGGTGCGCATCCCCTCGATCCCGCGTGCGAACCCGTCGATCACCGTTCTGAGCGAGAACGTGTCGGATGCGCCGCGGCCCCAGCTCGAGTCGAACACCTTTCCGTCCCGCCACCGGACGCCGACGTAGTGGATGGTGACGGTGCCCGACGCCGATGCGGCCGGGCCGATGCCTGCCACCAGGTCCCTGGTGACCAGCGAGGTCGGTGGACTGCCCGATCCGGCACTGACCACCGGCTCGGTTGTCAGATCGGTCGCCCCGGCCACCGCGGGTAGATCGTCGCCGGCCGTGCCCTCCTCTGGGTCGGATGGTTCGCCGCCCTGCCCGTCCGAGGCCGGTTCCGCCTGCGACCCCGCGCCGGCCGAGGAGTTCGCCGCCAGCGGCATCTGGTCGCTGGTCGATGCCGCCGTCACGCCGAGGGGGAGCGCCACGACGACCACCGCGGCGAGCGTCGCCGCGAGCTGCGCCCCGGCCGAGCCGAGTGTTCTGATCGGCGGTGGACCCGCTGTTCCTTCGGCCCCAGGCCGCTCGGCGCCGGCCGGTCCGACCCGCCGGTGCCGGCGGCGTGCCGCGACGAACCCGGCCACGACGAGCAGCGCGAATCCCCCATAGCCGATGGTGCTGGCCACGGCGTACCCGGACGGCTGGTAGTCGACGAGCACGCGGACTGCGAGAAGCGGACCGGACAGGCCGGCGGCGAGCAGGAATGCACGGTCTGTCTTCCGGCGCGGGTCCGTCACGAGTGACAGGGCCAGCAGCGCGATCAGAACCGTGGCGTTGCCGACCTGGAAGTTCGGTGTCGTCCGGAACCATCCGAGGAGATCGACCGAGGTCACCGCCACCGCTGCGGCCGTGAGCAGGGCGGGTGGCGCTCCCCGGCGGAAAAGCAGGACGAGCAGAGCCAGCCCGGCGAGCACCGTGACCGCCGTGGCCTGTCCGAACCGGAACGACGCCTGGTGCGTCCAGTAGGGATCATCGGGAAAAAGTAGCAGCGCGACGAACCCGAGGGCGGCCAGCGCCGGGCCGACCCGACCCGCTGCGTCGGGCGCCCGCCGCAGCCGTGCGAACGCCGTGACCGCCAGCACGAGCGAGGCCGCGGCCACGGACACCCACCAGCCGGCTCGCAGCGGATGGCTGTATTCGATCGCCTGCTGGCGTACCTCCGCCAGCGCGCCGAGGGTCAGTGCAGCCAGGCCGAAGGCGGCTCCGGTCGTCGGCGCGCGCACCGCCGCCCACCGGTCGAGCGTGACGCGCAGCGCGAGCACCACCGGCAGGGCGGCCAGCACGACCGCGAACGGTCCCCAGACCGCCCACGCGCCGAGCGTCCCGTAGTAGGCCATCGTGGAGGTCACGGGGGCCAGGAACGGGCCGATGCTCGCCAGGGCCGCCACGCCCAGCACGACGTGCGGCCAGATGCCCGGCGAGTCACCCGTGCCCGGCGGTCGGTCGCGCGGGCCCGCGGCCGCAGGGGTGTCCACCGCGGGCCAGGGCCCGTCCCGTGATCCCGGCCGGTTCCGGTCCTCCTGCCCGAGCCGGTTCGTGTCGTCCGGTCGGTGTGTGGTCCCGTCCTCGTCGAGCGCCTCGTCACTGGTCGGCGGCGCCTCGGGCGGGCGGATGGTGCTCGGCCCGATCGCCTGCTGCGCTGAGGCAGCGGTCGTCGTGACACCGGTGGCCGCGCCTGCGTCTGGCCCGGCGTCGTTCGCCGGCGGTTCGGACGGCGGCGGTTCGGACGGCGGGGTGTCGGCCGGCCTGGCCGCGGTCGGTGTGGAGTCGGGTGTCGCGGTCGGCGCGAGGTCGGACATCGTGGTCGGCGAGCCGATGTCGCCGCCGGTACTCCAGGCGAGGACCCGTACGTCGTCGTCGAGGTGGGGCACGAGCTCGGCCCGGTCGAGCCAGCCGGCGCCGAGGGTGTCCCGCGCCGCGCGGGCGAGCTGGAGTGCCAGCTCACCGGCGGTGGCCGGCCGGTCGTCCGGCGCCTTGGCAAGAGCACGCGCCATGACGTCCGCGATCGGGCCCGGTATCCCGACCGGGGGTGGCGGCACCTCGTTGAGATGGCAGTGCTGCAGCGCGGCAAAGGAACGCCGATGGTCGGCGAACGGGTGCGCCCCGGTGAGCACCTCGTAGAGCACGACGCCCAGGGCGTACACGTCGGTCGCCGGCCGCAGCTCACGCAGGTCGAACTGCTCCGGCGCCATGTACAGCGGAGTGCCGACGATCCGGCTGGCCGCCACGGCGCTGCCGTCGATGGCCTTGGCAAGACCGAAGTCGGTCACTTTCAGGCGATCGTCGGCCGCGAACAGCATGTTCTCCGGCTTGATGTCGCGGTGGAGCACGTTGCGCCGGTGCGCCGCGCCGACGCCGCCGGCGACCGCCAGGCCGATCGCGCACGCGGTCTCGACGCTGCGCCGCCGTGATCCGTGCCGCCGGGCCGTGCGTTGCCGCAGACTCCCGCCGGGCAACAGCTCCATCACGATGAAACCGAGCCCACCGTGCTCGCGACAGTCGTAGATGCGGACCACATGGGGGTGATCGAGCCCGGCGAGCACCCGAGCCTCCGCCTCGAACTCGTCGGCGTCCAGCTCGCTTGCCAGGATCTTGATTGCGACGTCGCGGTGCAGACGCCGGTGACGGCCGGCCACGACAAGGCCGAAAGCGCCGCTGCCGAGCTCCAGCCCCAGCTCGTAGTCGGGCAACGCGGCTTCCACCCGGGCACGATCGATGATCAGAAAGCGTCCCCCACGCCGACCCGGTGATCTGACTGCCTGACCGACACTGTACCGACATATCCAGTCACGCACCGGACCACCGGACAGCACCCCGTGGCCCCCGCCTGCTCCATCGCGGCGAGGTGGTCGCCGTAAAGCGCCACCTGCGCCGGCGTGGCCGCCCCCAACGCCTCCCGCGCTGCGGCGTCGGCCTTGTCGACGATCAGATCAGTCGTCGCAGGGGTTCCGCGCGCCCCCTGCCGGCGCGCGGAACCTGACAGCTTCGTCGTGGCTGACGGTGCCGTGTGGCGTCAGCTGACCTCGAACCCGGCGGCGATGACGCCGCTGAACTGCGGGGGCGCCCCGATGGGCGTGGTCACGATGTAGCGTCCGGCAACGAGTGTGGTGAGGCCGTAGGCGGGATCGGAACCGGTCGGTTGGGCCACGGCGACGATGTCGGCGACAGCCTCGATGTTCGTCTTCCCGGACTGCACGTCGGCCGCGGTGGCCGTCTCACCGTCGCGGACCCTGCCGAGCAGCAGGATGAATCCGGCCTTCGCCGGGTCGCCGGTGTTGGTGAACTTCAGTGCGACCGGGCCGGCGGGAAGTGAGGCTGGGACACCGGCGAGGCCGCTGCCGTCGCTGTTGGTCACGTCGAGCGTGGTGTAGCCGCAGGTGTCATGAGCCCATGCGTTGACGGCGGTGAGCGCGGTGTTCATGGAGCCGTCGGGGTCGGCGGGCGGCTTTCCCTCCGCGGCGCCCCGCACGGTCTCGGCGAGGACGTCGACCTGGCTCGCCACGTCGCCGGGTACGCCCGCTCGCAGCGGCCCGAGGTGCGGTTCGACGGACGCCGCCCAGGTCTGGACCTCGGTGGCGCTCGGCGGCGGCGAGTCCGGGTCGATCCCCGGCATGCCGACCCAGTTGCTCGCCAACTGGGCGGCGCAGGCCGCCTGCGTGGCGTCGGTGGTCGTGGCGTCGGTGGTCGAGGCATCGGGAGTCGTCGTGGCTCCGCGTGTCTCTGTCGCGCCCGCCGTGCCGGAGGAGTCGGAGCAGCCGGCGAGCGCGACGACCGCGCCGAGGCCGAGGGCACCGGCGGTGATCATCCATCGGCGGCGGGCCTGGCCGGCGATGCTGTGGGTCTTCATCGTTGTCTCCCGATCGGATCCCGGGCCGGACCGGTCCTGCTGACCGGTCGCGGCGGCAGCCTGATCATTCGGGTGGAACCGTCCCGCCGGCACGGGTGCGCGTTCCCGGAACGGCCGGGAGAAATTCCCGAGGCGGACGGGATCAGCGGTCCCGCACACTGGGTCCCCACGGGGTGCGATCATGCGATCCTTCGCGCCCCACGGGTTTAGGTGAGGGAGCTGGCTTGGACGTGTTCGCGCAGGACCCGCCGCCGGCACGGCCAGGGCGTCGACGGGCCGCGCACATCCTGGCCCTGGCCGCGCTCGTGCTGGCCGTCGCTGGCGCGGTGCTGGCCGTCGCCAACCGGCACGGGTTCCTCACGCCGTCGGGGGGCTCCGCCAGCGCGGCGGGCTGGACCCAGGTCCTCCTCGCGGTTCCGTTCGTGGCGGCCGGTTGGCTGCTGGCCACGCGCCGGCCGGAGGTCCCGTTCGGCTGGCTCGCGCTGGCCGCCGCGATCGGCCACGGTGTGGCGGCCGCCGGCACGGGCTGGGCGGTGTTCACCGTGTTCGGCGACCGGGAGCTGCCGGGGGCTGCGCCGGCGCTTCTCGCCGCCTCCACGTGCGAGGCGCTGGGGCCCCTCGTGCTGGCGATCATCTGGGCGACGTTCCCGCAGGGGCGGTTCCCCCACGGCTGGGTCGGGCGGCTCGCGGCGGTCAGCGTCGGGCTGTGCGCCGTGGGCTGGCTGAGCGGACCGCTGTGGTCCTTCAGATCCGCCGAGTCTCCGCCGGCCTATGCCGGGCTCACCAATCCGATCGGGGTGGACGCCATCCCCGGCTGGCTGCCGGTCGCGCTGTTCTCCTCGGGCCTGCTGCTCGGGTCGGCCGTGATGGTGGTCCGCTGGATGCGGGCGGACGGCGAGCTGCGCCAGGTGCTGCGCTGGCTGGCCGTGATCAACGCGGTCGCGATCGTGCTCACCCCCGTCGTCGTCGCGCTTCCCGCCGGAGAGCTGATCGGCAGTGTCGGCACCGTGGTCGAACTCGTCGTCGTCGTCGCCGTGGTGCTCGCGAACCGTGTCTACGGCATCGAGGCGGTCCTCAACCGCACGCTCGTCTACACGCTGCTCACCGCGTTCGTGGCCGTCGTGTACGCGGCCGGCGTCGCGGTCCTCGTCGCGTTCGGCCAGCAGGTGGGCGGGACGTCCACGGTGCTCGCCGCGGTCGGCGCGGCGTTCAGCCTCGCCCCGGCACGCGACCGGGTGCAACGCATGGTGAACCGCTTTCTCTACGGCGAACGCGACGAGCCGTACACCGTGGTGACCGGGGTGGCGGCGCGCCTGGAAGCGGCCGGCAGCGTGCAGACCCTGCTGCCGGGCCTGCTCGAAGCCCTGGTCGGGGCACTGCGGCTGCCGTCGGCCGCAGTGGAGATGCGCGGCGACGACGGCTCCGTTCGTTCCATCACCCACGGCGAGGCCGCGCGGCCGGGCGCGTCGGTCCGCTTCCCGCTGGTGCATCAGGGGCAGGACATCGGCGCGCTCGTCGTCAGCCTGCGGGCCGGGCAGAACGCGCTGGCTCCGCGGGAGAACCGCCTGCTCACCGACATCGCCCGCCAGGTCGCGGTGGCCGCCAGCAACGTGCAACTCACCGAGGCGCTGATGCGCTCGCGCGAGCGCATCGTCAGCGCGGCGGAGGAGGAGCGCCGCCGGCTGCGCCACGACCTGCACGACGGTCTCGGACCGACCCTGACCGCCGCCGCGACCAAGGTGGACGCCGCCGGGAACCTCGTCGACCGGGACGTGGCGCGGACCAGGAACCTGCTCGACTCGGTCCGGCGGGACCTCACCTCGGCCCTCGCCGACCTGCGCCGCCTGGTCTACGCCCTGAGGCCGCCCGTCCTCGACGAACTCGGGCTGCTGCCCGCGCTGCGCGAGCAGCTTCGGCACGCCGCGGTCCCGGTCGTGGTGTCGGCGCCCGAATCCCTGCCGCCGCTGCCGGCGGCGGTGGAGATCGCCGCTTACCGGATCATCACGGAAGCCATCACGAACGTCACCCGGCACGCCCGGGCGTCGTCCTGCGAAGTGTCGATCACCTGCGTCGATCACCTGCGTGTCGAGATCCGCGACAACGGAACAGCCGGCGACGGCGCGACAGGCGACAGCGCGACGGGCGACACCGCGACAGGCGGCACCGCGAGCGGGAGCGGGAGCGGGAGCGGCGCAACATGGGCACCCGGGGTCGGCCTGACCTCGATGCGGGAACGGGCGACCGCGCTCGGTGGCAGCTGGATCGCCGGACCCACCGCTACCGGCGGCCGGGTCCTGGTAGAACTCCCCCTCTCCCTCGCCGGAAGCGCGATACCCCGGTCCGCCGCCGTGGTCGCTCCAGAAAGGCATCACGGATCTTCTTCATCCGCGCACACCGACGTCACCGGAATGCTCACGAGGAGCCAGCAGTGACCGAACCCCCCGCCACCATCCGGGTGCTCCTCGCCGACGACCACCGCCTCGTGCTGGACGGCCTGTCCGCGCTGATCGACTCCGTCGACGGCCTCACCGTGGTCGGGGAGGCGACCTCCGGCGAGCAGGCCGTCGCCCTCGCCGGCACGGAACAGCCCGACGTCGTGCTCATGGACATCGAGATGCCCGGGATCGGCGGGGTCGAGGCAACCCGCCGGATCACCACCGCCCAGCCGACGATCGCGGTCGTGATGCTCACGATGTACGGCGAGGACGAGTTCGTCTTCGCCGCCCTACGCGCCGGCGCCCGCGGCTACCTGCTCAAAGGCGCCCAGCAGAAGGACGTCGTACGCACCATCGGGGCCGTTGCCCGCGGCGACGCCGTGTTCGGACCGGACGTCGCGCACCGCGTACTGCGCACCTTCACCAGCCCACCCGCGGAGAACGCCCCGTTCCCCGAACTCACCGAACGGGAACGTGAAGTACTCAGCCTGCTGGCGAACGGCTGGCCGAACAGCCGCATCGCGCGCCATCTCCAACTCACCCCGAAGACCGTCGCCAACAATGTCTCCAACATCCTCACCAAACTGCACGCCCCGGACCGCACGGCGGCAATCCTGCGAGCCCGCCGCGCCGGCCTGGGTGAACCGTGACCGACCCTCCCGACGGCCCGAACGGGCAGGTGAGGAGGGTGCGCACGGCCTGGCGCAACCAGCCCGCAACAGGACGCCGTTAATGTCCAGCCATGACCTTGAGCATCCGTAATCGGCTGGCTGGCACCGTCGCTGATATCACGGATGGTGCTGTCATGGGCACTGTCCGCATCGCCCTCGCGAACGGCGACACCCTGACATCGGCCGTCACCATGGACGCCATCAAGGACGTCGGCATCGGCATCGGCTCGGCGGTCGAGGTGCTGGTCAAGTCGACGGACGTCTCGCTCGCCACGGGAGAGACGTCGGGCCTGACCATCCGGAACCGGCTGGGCGGGACGCTGGTCGGCATCGACACCGGCGGCGCGATGGCGCTCGTCCGCATCGACCTCGGCACGGACATCGAGCTGACCGCGGCGATCACCCGCGCCGCCGTCGACGAGCTCAAGCTTGCCCCGGGCCTGCCCGTGACCGCACTGATCAAGTCAACCGAGGTGGCCTTCTCCGCACTCTGACGCCCGCGCGCGACAACCGTGCGTGGATGTCGATGCCGATGCCGACGTCCAGCCGCCGGTCACATCTTCCGGAAGTCCCAGCTTGTGATCTTCTCCGGGGTCACCCGCAGCCAGGCGTGCCGGCCGTCGTAGTGCATCTCGTCGCGGCCGGCGTACTTGCGGGCGTAGAGCAGCTCCGGCGTGGCCAGGCCGGGGTCGGGGGTGCCAACCCGGGGCGCCTCGCCGACGCTTTCGGCCCGGCCGCGGATCTCCACCCCGCGCAGCTCGGTGAACTCGTGACCGGTGTCCACGACGATCGCCACCCGCGGGTCACGTTCGAGATCGGTCCAGCGCTGGCTCTTGACGACCGAGTTGAGCCACAGCGCCTGCCCGTCCCAGACGAACCACAGGGGCGTCAGATGCGGCCCGTCCGCGCTGGTCGTCGCCACCCGGCAGGTTCGCTCCTCGGCGAGGAACGCATCGACCTCGGCCGGGCTCATGGCGATCTTGCGGCCTCGACGCTGATCTTTCATCGTTTTTCCTCCAGGTGCGGACTTCCCGCGGGGCCCGCTTCGGTGGCGGTGACAGCATCGGCCGTAGTGACAGCGGCGGCCGTAGTGACAGCGGCGGCCGCGGCGTCGCTGAGGGCCTCGCCCTTGGCGAAACCGTAGTAGACGGCGAACTGCAGCACGATCTCATCCATCTCCGCGCTGGTGAGGTCGCCGGAGCGCAACGCCACGTCGACGTGCGTCCGCAGCGGCATCGGGGAGTCGTCGATCCCCACACAGGCGACGGTGATGATCCGGCGTTCCCGGCGGGTGAGACCGGGCCGCCGCCAGACGTTGCCGAACACGAAACCCAGGATCCCGGCCTGGCGGTACGGCGTGTCCGCGGGTGGCGCCGGCATCAGATTCACGTCGGTGAACTCGGCCCTGCCCCCTTCCAACCGCGCGTTCCAGTCGCCGGTCTCGAACGAGGGGACGTCCAGCGGGGGCCATCCCGTCGGCTCCACCCCCCGCTCCCGTTGGACCCGCGCCCACTGCCGGCCGACGACCCCTTCGAGGTGGGACGCCTTCGGCCAGCCGCAGTAGACCGCGAAGTGCAGGACGAACTCGAGCATCTCCGCGATCTCGATGTCACCGCTGCTGAGGGCGGCATAGACGTGCGCGTCGATGGGACCGGGCGCGTCGGCCGCCGCGACGCAGGTCAGCGTCACCCACCGCCGGTCCCGCCGGCTCAGCCCGGGACGCCGCCACACCTCGCCGAAGACGAAGTCCCGCGCCGCCGCCTCGAACGGAGTCAGTGCCGGTGGTGCCTCGGTGGCCATGACCTCCCGGAACACGCGCTCGGCCACGCCGGTGCGTCCCGCATCCCGCTCGTCGTCTGCCTGCGCGGGGTCCCGCTCATCGCCCGCGTGCCCCGCGTGCCCTGTTCGCCCCGTTTGCCCCGCCTGCGCGGTGCCTTCCGTTGTCATGGACGGCTCCGCTCCTCCGGACTGCTTCTCCGGACTGCGTTCAATCGGTCGACCGCAATCTAAGGCAGGTGACTTTCCCGGGTCCAGAGGCGCTGCCGGGCCCGGGTCAGCCCGCGGACCCGCCGACCGCCTGCCCGAGCGCGACCCCGGCGAAGGCGGCCGCGAGACCCACGGTCAGGCTCACGACGACGTTGGCGACGGCGTGGCGATGGGTCCAGTCCCTGGCCAGCCGCAGCGTCTCGTAGCTGAACGTCGAGTAGGTGGTCAGCGCGCCACACAGCCCCGTACCGGCGACGGACAGTACCTCGGACGACGCCGGCAGGCCGACCAGGAACCCGAGCAACAGGGACCCGGCGGTGTTGACGGTCAGGGTGCCCCACGGGAAAACCGAGCTGTGACGGCTCTGGACCGCCCGGTCGGTGAGGTAGCGCAACGGCGCCCCGACCGCCGCTCCGAGCGCGACCAGCAGCACCGTCACCGTCCACCCCGCACTTCGCCAGCCCCGTGAGCGGCGCCGCGGAGGCGATCAGCTGAGCGGTCACGGGAGCCGCCACGGGAGCCGTCACCGGAGCGGTCACGGGTGCGGTCACGGGTGCGGTCACGGGAGCGCAGCAGCCGCGCGGTGAGACCTGAACCGACGGCGACCGCGATGAGCGCGGCGGCGAGGGACGCGAAGAGGAACAGAAGGGCGGTGCCGGGCGCGTCCGCTTCGACGGCACGCTCGACGTCCACGACGTAGGCGGAGAACGTGGTGTAGCCGCCGAGCACGCCCACGCCGAGAAACGGCCGGACCAGCCGGCGCCCGGCCCAGACGCTCCCGACCAGCTCCATGAGCACGCCGATGAGCAGGCAGCCGGACGTGTTGATCGCGAACGTGGCCCGGTCGAAATCGGCCGCCTCGTGTGGGAAGGCCACAACCAGGCCATGCCGGGCGAGCGCGCCGAGCACACCACCGGCCGCGATGGCCGCGAGAACCGGCCAGGGACTCGGCCGCAGCTCCGCCCGCTCCTCGGGATCGGACAGATCGACATCGGGGTCGACGGGCCGAGCCACGGTTTCGGATGCCCCGCCGGGCCGGACGACGGGCCGCGGAGCATCGACGTCCGAGCGGCCGGGACGGGCAACGGGTTCGGACATGGCGGGCCTCCTACCAGCGGAAACAGCTACTGGCAGGGACCGTTGGCGACGCCGTCGCGGTTCTCCCCAGGCGCGAGGACGGCGGGCCCCACCGCCGGCAGAGCTGACTCGCCCTGCGCCTTCACGATACCGGCCACCGCCGACGGTGACGCCGGACAACCGCGCGGCGAGCAGGTGGGCGACGCCCAGCGTTTTCGCCCGTTCCCGGCTCGGAGATTCGCGCAGGCCGGATCGCATTGACCGGACCGGACTGACCGGACCACGTTGGGAGTAAATCCGCCGGAGACACCGAGGGCGGCGAAGCGGGGGAGGGGCCGATGCCCACGGTGACAGCCAACGGAATCGAGATCTACTACGAACGGCGCGGCGCCGGCCCGGCACTGCTCTACCTGAACGGCTCCGGAACCACACTGGCGACGACGGGACGGCTGCTCGCCCCGTTCGCCGAACACTTCGACCTGCTCGCCCACGACCAGCGCGGCCTGGGCAGGACCGCGGTACCACCCGGCCCCTACTCGATGGCCGACTACGCGGCGGACGCCGCCAGCCTGCTCGACCAGGTCGGCTGGGAGCGATGCCGGGTCGTCGGCATCAGCTTCGGCGGGATGGTCGCCCAGGAACTGGCCGTAACCTGGCCGGCTCGGATCGAGCGGCTGGCGCTGCTGTGCACGTCGGCCGGCGGCGCCGGCGGATCGTCCTACCCCCTCCATGAGCTCGACGGGCTCAGCCCCGCCGAACGGGCGGCGCTGGCACCGCGGCTGCTTGACTCGCGTTTCACCCCCGAATGGCTGGCTTCGCATCCCGCCGACCGGATGACGGCGGACGGCATGGCCGGGCGTGCCTCAACGCCGCGTACCGACGAGCAGCGACGCGGGGAGACCGCGCAGCTTGAGGCCCGCCGACACCACGACGTGTTCGACCGGCTCGGCGCGATCACCTGCCCGACCCTGGTCGCCTGTGGCCGCTACGACGGAATCGCGCCCGCCGCGAACAGCGAGGCGATCGCCAGCCGGATCCCCACCGCCACGCTGCGCACTTACGAGGGCGGCCACACCTTCTTCGCCCAGGACGTCCGAGCGTTCCCCGACGTCATCTCCTTTCTGGCCGGCCCGAACCCTTGACCATCCGGGCTGGTGGTGGCGCGCACCGCTTGAGGCGGCCCCGCCCGGCCACTGCACCCGTTCGGCGACGAGCCGGGCGCGGGTGCCCCCACGACGTCCTCGGGTGGCTGCCGGCGACGGCTCACCGATGGGAACAACGGGTCGGCCGCGGTGAGGACTGTCGGGTGTGATCTGCCTGAGATCGCCGGATGCGCTCGCGCTGCCGCAGCCCGATCACCCGGATATGCTTGCCCGTGGTGCGCCCCAGCCGAGGTCGGGTGGCGCGCAGCTCCGGGGCGGTAGCTCAGCCGGTTAGAGCAGCGGACTCATAATCCGTCGGTCGTGGGTTCGAGCCCCACCCGCCCCACTAAAATCCCTGGTAGACAGCAATTTTCGGCGTTGCCGGGTAAGCCCCGAAGATCGCAAACCCCACGGTAACCCCACGCTTTGCGAAGCTGTCGACGGTCATCTTTAATCTTCGATGCCGCTCGTCGTCTGCCGCTAGTGCCCCCGCCCCGGTCGGTCCGTGCGGGGTCTGCCATGGCGCGCGGCGGGTGCGCTGACCTTCGCGCGCCGGCCCTCACCGACCGAGCTGTGCGCCTGATATCGAACGTCACGGATCGCTGCGCCGCCGACGATCTCGTCCCGCACGGCACCGTCCGGCTCCCAACCCAGGCGAGCGTAGAACCGCCTTGCGTGAAGATTCGTCTCCAGCACCCACAAGGTTGCGGACGTGAAGCCCGCCGAGTCGAACGTGTCCATCGCCGCGGCCATCAGGTGCCGTCCCACGCCTTGGCCCCAAGCGGCGGGCAGGACGTAGAACGAGAGGATCTCTCCTACCTGGTCCGCTTCCTGGTCGTCGTTCTGGGTGGGACACAGGTCCGCGAAGCCAAGGATGTCACCGGCATCGGCGGCAACCAGAGTGCCTCGGGTCGGCCAGGTGGCCTGGCTCAGGGTCGTCGTCCACCGAGGCAGGCGCTGTGTGGGGTGTAGCCCGTCCAGAAGCGGTTGCGGCAGCAGCCCGCGGTACCCGGCCTGCCAGGCAAGGACATGCACCTTGGCGACCTGCTCTGCATCACCGATAACACCCCGGCGAACCCGCATCCGACGATCATCGCACCGCCGAGGTCGGGCGTGCTTATCCGATGGCGGAGTCGGTGTCGTCCGACGAGCGGTTTGCCACGATCCAAGCTTGGACGTCGTCCTCGTCCCAGAAGCGGCCGGCCGGGGTCTTCTGTGCAGGCTCTGGGAAGCCCGCCTTCCTCGTGATCTGGTCCGCGCGTCGGCGTGAGAGGTGCCCGTCCGGTGACGACGGGCGCAGTAGCTCCTGCACCTCGGAGATGGTGATCAGCCGGCCCACCGCTACCAACCTAGGGACTACCACCCTAGGACTACCGATGGTGGAAGAGCGCGTGTAGCGTGCCCAGTAGCCCGAAAGAGGTCGGGCCGCCCCCGGTGAGTCAGCACTGGGGACGGCCCTCGGCACCGACCCTTGTAGGAGGTCGACACCGTGTCCGACATGTTGTCAGCTCCCGCGCGCAGCGCCAGCGCTGGGAGCACCCCCAACACCACGCTCACGATTGAGGAGGAAGGAACAGGCCCTTACCACTACGTCACGGTGACCGTCCCGGACGGCATCCACCCCGCGACGCTCGCGGCCGCACTGCGCACGCTGCCCATCGCGTGCATCCTGGCGTCGATGATGGACGGCAAGCTGTCGTTCAAGGTCATCGGCCACGATGACGAGGACGCCGACTTGAGCGCCGTCGGAGCGGCCCTCGGCGCCTTCACCGGTGAGTAGGGCCATGGGCGCGACGACGGGCGCCCGGGTCGTCATTCTTGCGAGCGACGATCCGGGGCCGGTGCACCTGATGTTCGTCGAGTCCGACGGCCAGCCGTCACCGCTACGCCACCGGCCCTCGGCCATGCTCGCCGTGCGGTACGTGGAGGCGATGACCGGGATCATCGACCCGAACGTTGCCTCGCGGCGGACGTGGCTCGTCAGCCCGTGCGACTGCGGATCGACACGGGGAGGTTCCTGACCATGTCGGGGCGGCCGACGGTCGCCTGACGGCACCGTCGGTCAGCTCCGGCACCGGAAAATCCGAACTCCTCACCGAAAATCCGAACGACCCCGGCACCTGACCAGGTGCCGGGGGTCGTTTCTACTTCAGGGATTTCTGTTGCCCGGTGTTCGCGCCACGGGCTGACTGGTTCTCTCGCCGCAACTGGTTATCGTTGCCTCGCGGGCCGGAGGTTCCTGGCTGGCAGTGGATTCCCGGTGCTATTCGCTCCTCTGCTTCTCAAGCCAGCCGGCTACTTCCACCGCATCGAATCGGTCAGTACGTCGCCGTCCGGTACACCGAGCGCCTGGCCGAGGCGGAGGCCGTCGCCTCCGTGGGCTCGGTCGGCGATTCCTACGACAACGCCATGGCGGAGGCGTTCAACTCGCTGTTCAAGGCTGAGCTGATCCGCAACAGAGGACCGTGGGCGGGGCACGCCGATCTTGAGGTTGCCGTCGCCGAGTACATCGACTGGTACAACCACCGAAGGCTCCACGGGGAGATCAACATGGTCCCGCCCGCGGAGTACGAAGCCGCCTACGCGGCCGCCCAGCACAAGATCGAGGACGCCCGGCAGCCCGCCGGCGCGTGACAACCGAGCCTCCATCAAACCCGGTACTTGACAGTGGGAGGTGAATCCGGTTGCTGAGCGGTTGACCGCGCTGCCCGCTCTCACATGGAGCGCACACACTCCTGACGAACTCCTCGCAATCTTGTGCGCGATCGTGGCTGTGCCGCCTGCACGGCGGCACGCATTTCTGGCCGATCGCACACCAGACACGAAGGAGTGATGACGTGCCCGGACGACATCGACGTCTCGGACCGCGCGCCAAGGTGGGGATCGCGGGCATGCTGGGCCTGGCGACCCTCGGGGTCACAGTGCTCGCCGGAGCGGGCGGCGGGGGCGGTGGAACGCCGTCCGAAATCGCTCTCGCGGCAGCGGAAGGGGAACGCCCGAACTTCGTCTTCATCCCCGCCGACGATCTCGACGCGACCACGTCGCCCTACTGGGACGCCATGCCGAACACCGCCGCGCTGCTGCGCGACAACGGCCTGACGTTCACCGAGAGCTTCGCGCCCACTCCCATCTGCTGCCCCGCCCGCGGCACGCTGCTCACCGGCAAGTACGGGCACAACACCGGTGTTCTGACGAACAGCGGTGACCAGGGCGGCTGGGCGACCTTCGAGGCGAACGGCAACGAGGACAAGACGTTCGCCAAGTACCTCGAGGACGGCGGGTACCGCACGGCGCTCGTCGGCAAGTACATGAACGGCATCGAGGACGACCCCAACCATGTTCCGCCCGGTTGGACCGAGTGGTACGGCAGCGTCGACAACGCCTTCTACACGGGCTACAACTACGCGCTGAACGAGAACGGGACGATCGTTCAGTACGGAGGAAACGACGATCCCGCCAACTACTCCACCGACGTCGTCGCGAACAAGTCGGTGGACTTCCTCGAACGCGCGGCGGCCGAGGACGAGCCGTTCATGCTCTACGCGGCGTCGACGGCGCCGCACCTGCCGCTGCCGCCCGCGCCGCGGCACGCCGACAACCCGTTCGCGGACGACGCCGCGCCGCAGACGCCCAACTTCCAGGAGGAGGACCTCAGCGACAAGCCCGCCTGGCTGCGCACGAGCGCGAATGTGCGCTCCGCCCAGGTGAACCTGACCAACGACCGCGACTACCAGGACCGGATGGGTTCGCTCTACGCGTTCGACGAGATGGTCGTCGGCATCGTCGACACGCTGCGCGAGACGGGCGAGCTCGACAACACCTACCTGGTCTTCACCTCGGACAACGGCTACAACCTCGGCTCGCACCGACTGATCAACAAGATGGCTCCGTACGAGGAGTCGCTGCGGGTGCCGCTGGTCGTCGCCGGCCCGGGCGTCGTCAAGGGCACCGACGACCACATGGTCGCCCTGCACGACATCGCTCCGACGTTCCTGGAGCTGGCCGGGGTTCCCGTCCCGCAGGACATGGACGGCATGTCGATCGCCCCGCTGCTGCGCGGTGAGGAACCGCAGTCGTGGCGCACCGACCTGATCGGCCAGTACGCCGGTCCGGGTCCGCTGGGCGTCGACGGCATCGCCGCCGAGCAGGTGCCCGGCGCCGAGATCGAGGCGCCGGAGTTCACCGGTGACCCGATCGCCCACTACTTCGACGTTCCCCCGTGGAGTGGGCTGCGCACCGAGCGCTATACCTACGTCCGGTGGTACGACACCGACCGCACGGAGGTCCACGAGCGCGAGCTCTACGACCTGTCCACCGACCCGTACCAGCTGACGAACCTGCTGGCCACCCCCGCCGGTCACCAGCAGAACGCCGAACTCGTCGCAGAGCTCGACACCCGTCTCGACGAACTGGCGGTCTGCAGCGGCGCTTCCTGCCGCTCCTGACCAGGGCAGGCCGGACCCACCAGGGCCGGGCCGACCGGGCAGCCCTCGGGGCCGATACGGCCCGCGTCACCGGGACGGGCTGACGGCCCCGGCTGGAACATCAGGGCCACCCGCGCGGACCACACGGTCCGGGCGGGTGGCCCGTCCGTGCCCCCCGGAGCAGACACGGGACAACTGTCACATCGCACCCCCACTGTCCGCGCGTCAGCGTCCCAAGTGGGGTTTCGATCGCTGGGCCGCTCCCCCTTGGACCGACGCGGATCACCGGACCGGCACCGGGGCGCCGGTCCGGCTGTCAGCGGGACGACCGACGCCGCCAACGGGGCCCGCTGGCCTCTACGGTGATCGTCCTGCGCGTCAGATGTGCGGTTATGGCCGTGTTTATCCTCTCCGCCTGCCTGCTTGCGGGGTGCGCGGGATTCCGGAGCGCCAGCGGCTCGGTCTCGCTGCAGCCCTCGGGAGGATCACCCACGATGACGCAGGCCCAGGCCCGGACACAGACCGGAGCGCTGACCGCCGAGGCTGCCGACACCCAGGCCGCCGAGGCTCAGGCGTGCGGCGGGAAGGTCGAGACCGTCGAGGATGTCGAGGCGCTGGTCTCCGAACCGGCGGGCTGCGCCGGTGCGGTGAACACCTACTGGCACGACCAGCTCGGCGACGCCTGGACGCAGCCCCGGTCCGTCGCGTACAAGAACGGCGAGATGCCTGACATCGCCTGCGCCGAGGACGTCGACGATCCCCAGTGTTCGCGAACAACGCCCTGTACTGCCCCCTCGACGACAGCGTCGACTTCATGACCGAGCTGTCCGAGATCGGCGGGGCCTCCTACCCGGCGTTCGTACTCATGCACGAGCTCGGCCATCGGGCCGACCGGATCGGCGGGACCCTCGGCGCGGTCTCCCGCGCGGAGGAGAACCAGGCGGACTGTCTGGCCGACACGCAGACCCGGTTCGCGGGCGACGCGGGCCGGCTCACGCTCAACGACGCGATGAGCGGGGCGATGCTGTTCTTCAGCCTGGGCGACACCCCGCGGCGGCTGGTTCGACCAGGAGTCGGCGTCCGCGCCGGACGCGCACGGCACACCCGCCCAGCGGGCCCAGGCGTTCTCCTTCGGGTACCTGCGCGACATCAACACGTGCCACCAGATCGGCCGCTCGCCCAACGGCAGCGTGATGTTCTGTCAGACGCGGCCACCTCGGCAAGCCGGTCGCGGGCATCGGCAGGGATACGCACGTTCGCATCGGCCACAGGTGGACTCCTCCCACTCCCCTCGGAGGATACGGGTACGCACCCGTATCTACTCCCGTGGCCACCGCGTTCGTGCACCGCACTGCAAGAGGCGATGCCTGTTCCCTCGGTGGGACAACTCGGTCGCGATGCTGGTGTGGCGCCGTCCTGCACTCGCCGCAGCCGCCCTGCTGGTGGGAGGGACGGTGTCCGTGTGCTGCCGTGGCGATCAGCGGTGGAGGCCCCGGGGAAGCTGGGGGTGGTAGCCCGGCCAGCGAGCCAAGAGCCGCCGGGCCCGGGTGGAGGTGGCCGAGCGGGCTGCCGGGGTGGTGTGGCCGAGGGCGCCGCCGAGGGTCTTCCAGGTCAGGTCGGCGCGGCGGCCGGCGTCCAGCAGGACCAGCTCGCAGTAGTCCAGAGTCTCCCGGGCGTCGGCAAGCAGCGCCAGGGCCGCGTAGATGTCGTCGGCGAGCGGGGCCGTATCGACGGTCGTCGAGGCGACTGTGGCCACCATCGCGACCGCTTCCGCGGACGGGACCGGGCTGCTGCCGGTCCAGCCAGTCCAGTAGCGACGGGTCAACAACCAGCGATGCCGTTCACGCTCATCGAGATCAACCACAGGGAGTCGTTCTGCCTCCATGTCATCTACCAGGTAGGCAAAAGGACTACGTCACTCTAAGGCCTCATATAATTACTTAACGCGATATGAGATACATATCTTGACGGGATTGTGGATCACTGCGTGGTGATACGGGTGCGATAGTCAGCGGCGGCGCGAAACAGGGCATCGAGCGTGCCAGGTGCGATGAGGTCCTCGGTGAGGGGCAGGTACCAGCACCGGTCGTGGTCGTCGTAGGCAGCGCCGCTGTCGTGAATCAGATCAAGCTGTGCCCGCCACCGGTGCGAGCTGGCGGGAGCAGGGACGATCCGCAGCCGTATTCCGGGGTCGAGACTGGCAGAGTCGCGTGTTCGACTGGCGCGTATTCGGCGTACTCCTCATATCTGGGTGTCACTCCGTGTGTCGGTTCCCTCCGGCGGCGTCGATGTCCTCCTTCAGGACGATCAGGCCGGCAGCGGAGGCCAGGACGCGCACGTAGTCCTCGCCGAACTTGCCCTGATGCTGGTTGGCATCAAGCATCCGCCATCCCTCGCCCGTGACCGACCACCTCCGGCAGGTTACGGGACGTTCACTGACCTGTCAGCCGGTTTCGTGATGTCGCCCCGCTGAGCGCGGCGCTGTTCTGCCTGCCCGTGCGGCCCTTCCCTGCTGGGCGCGGGTGGATGCGTCCGCCCCGCACCCAGCGAGCAGTCAGTATTCCTTCGCTTGCCCGACCTCAACCAGTTCCATGGTCGTGTCTGCGGGCAGGATGCGGAGAAGTTCGTCGATCTCGTCGTGCGATCCGTGGGCCTGCGTCATCGCGTAGATCCGCGCACCCGGCAAGCGGCAGGACTTGAGTCGTAGTAGCGCAAAATCCTGCTCGCCCTCGACGATGACGTCGGCCGGTCGATCACCCACTGTGTGGGCGTTAGTAGCTGTTCGACCAACGGCCGAGCGTAGGAGAGGGCGGTGAGCACGGTCGAGTCGAACACGAACGTGAAGCCGCGAGCGGCGGCCGTAGCCGCGGCCTAGGCGACCTGAACGATCTCGACGGCTCCATTGGCGACGTGAAGGTTAAAGGTCAAACCGGTGGCCTTGCTGAGCTTCGCCAGCGTTTCGAGCCGCGGCTGCGTCTCGGCAATTTCCAAGCGCGCAATAGCGGGCTGTTTGAAGCCGACCTGCTCGGCGAGGGCCCGCTGCGTGAGGCCGTGTTCGACCCGATATGCGATCACCTGGTGGGCGACCTTCCGGGCGAACGCCAGCGCGTCCCACTCCTCGCGGAACTCCGGGTCCTGGCGGTGCTCTTCGATGACCTGGTCGAGGGTCTTGAGCTCCGACAGCTTCATCAGTCCTCCTTCAGATCGTTGAGCCGTTCCACGGCCAGGGCGACTGCCCGCTTGTACTTCCGCCTGTCGTGGTGTCCGTTGGCGCCAACGACGACGAGCTTTGCCCCCATCCGCCTGTAGAACGCCCGCCACGGACTGTCGCCACCTCGGGGGCGTAGCTCCCACAGATGGTCGGCGTCCACGACGGCACTGGTGTGTGAGAACGGAAGATCCGTGCCGCGTTCTCGCAGCTTGTCGAGGGCGTTGTCGATCGCCGTGCGCTCGTCGGCGGGGAGCTTGGCCAACTCGTCGACTGCATCAGGGTGGACCACGACGTCCCAGGACATGCAACCATGATAACGACCACGTTATTGCCGTTGCGCCGGAACCTCAACCCCTGCCGGCGCGGTCAGTATCGTGAGTCCGCCCACGCTCCCGCCCGGCCGCGTGGGGCGCAGGCAGTCGTCACGCGGCTGGGGCGTCCCCGCTGTGCGACCCTCGGCTTGGCCTCGTCCTCGCGCAGGCCGCCTACGCCGGCCGTGTCGTCCAGCGGGTCGCCCGGGGGTCGATGCCCACACGCTTGCCGGCGAGCTGCGAGCCCTGGGACTTCGAGATGCCCTGCGCGCCGAGCGGCTCGACGAGCTTGTCGACCCGCCCGAACGTGCAGGTAGAAGGTCCCACCGGCTGGTTCGTACGGAACAACGGTCCCCGCCGGTCGACCATTTTTGATGGCCGTGGGTGATTATGGGTGGTATTGGCACGTAATCGTCTGAACACCGTGCGACACGGGCAGCCCTCCCGTCTTCGCCGCGTCGCGACCTCTTCGACCCACATCGGTGAACCGCCGGGTCGAGATCGGTCAGTACTGGCACACAGTCTGATCTGGAGGCATCGGTGATCAGGACGCAGAAGTGGGTGCTCGCGCTGACGTCGACCGCGGCGCTCATGGTGGCCCTCGACCAGCTCGTGGTGTCCACCGCACTGAACTCGATCCGCAACGATCTACATGCTTCGATCGCCACGCTCGAATGGACCGCGAACGCCTATCGTCCGATGCCTCGCCAAGACGGGCACGGCTCGCCCGCCGGCGAGCGAACTACCCGGACTGCTCCGGGAGCTTCCCGAGAGCCGCCTCGACCTGGTACCCGGCAGGCCGGGCTCCGCTCCGGCTTCCATCGCCCGGTCGGGCCCGGGCCTCGCGGGAAAGTCGACCCCGCCGGCGTCGCCGCCCTCGTCCCCGCAACCGCCGCCGCCGGAGCCGCCGCCGGAGCCGCCGCCACCGGAACCGGAACCGGAGTCGGAACCGCCTTCGGAGCCCGACCTGTCCCCGGCGCCGGTCGATCCCCGTCCGAAGAGGCGGGTTCCACCGGCCAGGCTCACGGTGGGCATTGTCGTGATCACGGCTGTGGTGGGCCTGCTGATCGGCGGATGTGTGGCCCTGCTCGACACGGGAGCGGGATCCGCCCCGGACCCCGCCGCGACGGCCGATCCCGGACTCGAGCAGGTCACCCTCGCCGCCACGGTCGCGTCCCCCAGGCCCGGCTGCCTCACGGTCTCCTGGGAGGACGATTCCCGTGTGCTGCGTGGCAAACGGGAGGCCGTCCGCACCGCGCTCACCTTCCTGTTCGCCGGCGGCCCCGCGGCCGACGGCGACGACATACGGGCCTGGCGGCTTGTCGGGCGGATCCGTCGCCAGGTCGGTGCCGGCGTCCCGTTCTCCCGCCGCGGCCCTCTAAGGAGGCACCTCGAGCTCTCGCCGCTTAAAAATCTTGCGTAAACTCCTCCCGCTGTCTTATGCTCCTGGGGAGGGAGGTTTTCGTGACGCATTCGGTAGAGGTTGACGATCAAACCTATCGCTCGCTCGCCTTCGCCGCGCGCATAAGTGGCTGTACGGTAGGCGAAGTGGTGGCCCGCCTGGTGGCTGAGGCGAGCCTGGCGACGTTACCCACAGAGACATCCAAGGAGAGCGAGCAGCATTCGGAGGTGGTGGATGTGGTGGCGGTGTACGTCGACTACGAGGGGCACCGCACCCAGGCCAGGTACGACCCGAAGACGTCTCGGATCGACATCACGTCCGGGCCGCTGCGGGGACAGAGCTTCAAGACGCCGACCGGCGCGGCTCGCGCCGTGGTCAGCCACTACAAGCCGAGCGTCAGCCCGCACCGCAACGGCTGGTCGTTCTGGGTCCTCGACGACGGGTCGGGAAGGTTCCTGCAGAACATCCGAGGAACGTCATGAGCCCGATGCCGGTCCGGTGGGATCGTCGGCCATATTCGGCGGACGTCCTCGAGCTCGGCACATGCCTCGTCGCGGTGACTCATGGTGACGAGCGTCGGGGCGACGGTCATGCGGGCGTAGCGGATCCTGTCCGACCTGACCTTGCTCGCGGTCGGGCCCGCATGGCTACGCGAACGACTCGGGAGCTCTCTCCTGCCGGCGAAGGGCAGGATCGGCCAGCCTTCTGTTAACCCCCTCGCGTCGGTCCGGGGTCGCATCGTGGATTACATATTCCCTGTTAACAAGCGCCTTCGTAGCGGTGCATCATGTCAGGGGCTCGTTCTTCATCGCGCGCATCGCGATGCGCATTTGCCGCCGTCGGGTCCCTCCCGTCACGATGCACATATGCGTTCAGACAGCACGGGGTCTCCGGACCGTGTGGGGGAGCGGGCCCCGGGTGCCGACCCGCTGGTCACCCGCCGTGAGATCTCTCAGCGGGCGGGTATCAGCCGGGAGACGGTGACGATCTGGCAGGGCCGGCACGCGGACTTTCCCCGGCCGGAAGCCGACGGAGGGATGGAACGCTTCCGCCTCAGCGAGGTGCTGGCCTGGCTGGCTGATCGGCCTGTGCCCAAGGCCCAGCGCCGGGCCGGTGAACCCGACGGCATCACCTATGCCGACCGGGTGCGGCGCGCCGCACGGCCGTCGGTCGACAAGGGTACGGGTGCGGGCGGGCAGCAGCGCCGGCAGCTGCAGCTGCAGGCGGATGGCACCACGGCCGAGGAGATGCTCACGGAGATTTTCGGGCCGCTCGGGCGCCGCATCCGCGGCGGCGGTTCGGGCGCCGCCTATCTCCACTTCGTGCTCGGTCTGCTCTTCCTACGCCACAGAGATCCAGGCTCGTGGGCCGGCCTGCGCGACGATGTGCGGGTCGCGACCGACGATCAGAGCGACCCGCGGCAGCTGATGAGTGGAATAGGCCGTCGGGTCGACGCGGCCCGCCGGGCTCAGGGGCTGCCGTCGGCGCCCGAAGCAGCCGCCGGTACCTTCAGCGCGCTCGGCGGACCGGCGGTGGAGGACGTCGGACAGCTCACCCGGCTGTGTGAGGCTCTACCGCCGAAAATGTTCCGTGACCTGCTCAGCCGTTACGACCTGTGGGCCCGCCCGGATGGCCGCTCCTCGACCACCCCGCGCTCGCTGGTGAACCTGGTCACGACGCTGTTCGTCAAGTCGGGTGACCGCGTCCGGGTGCACGACCCCTACGTGCGGGCGGGCGAGTTGCTCGTAGGAGCGCGTGAGGCGGGCGGGTCGGGTGAGCTGTCCGCGGCCGGCCCCGATCCGGACATGTGTCGGCTGGCTGAGATCGGTGTCAACCTGAGCGACGGCCGGGTTCGGCTGACGCCCGGTTCGGAGACACCCTGGCGCGACGCACCGGGCCCGCTCGCTGATCTCGTCCTGACCAACCCGCCGTTCAACGCGACGTCCGCGCGCCGTTCGGACGAGCACTGGCTGTTCGGGCCGCCGCCCCCGGGCAACGACAACTACGCCTGGCTACAGCACGTACTGGCGTCGCTCACGCCGGACGGCCGGGCCGCCGTGCTCATGCCGAACCGTGCGGCGGCGTCCGATGACCCTCGGGAACAGTTCATCCGGCAACGGATGATCGAGACCGGCGCCGTCGAGTTCGTCGTCGCGCTGCCGCGACGGCTTTTCGCGACGACACGGGTGGCGGTGATGCTGTGGGGCCTGCGGGCCCCGGGCGCGGCCCGCGACGATGTGCTGTTCGTCGAGGTGCGAGGGCCCGGTCCCATGCTCGGTAATCAGCGGGTTCTCACGGAGGCGGAGATCGACGCCGTCGCCGCCTGCCGCCAGCTTTGGCAGGACCAGGCGGGAGGCACGGCAGATCTCGCCGAGGCCATGGGCCAGGCCGGGGCGGCCCGCGTCGTGCCGAATGCCCAGATCACAAGACTGGGGTACTCGCTTGATCCCGCTGATCATCTGGCGCCCGCCGTCTCGCCCGCCGTCTCGCCCGGCTGTACCGCCCGGATCCCACCGCCTCCGGCCACGGCATTGGCGGGCCCGACGCGTGCCGCTCGCATCGCGGACAAGAAGGTCGCAGGCATCGTCCTGCGTAGCGGTGACACGGCAGCAGGCGATGACACGGCAGCCAGCGATCTTCCTGATGGCTGGTCGCGTGCCGTGCTGCGGGATCTGTGCGCGATCCAGGCCGGCCCGTCCAACCAGGTGATCAAAAAACTCCGGTCCACCACCGCCGACGGGATCGCGGTGGTACTGCCCCGTGACCTGCGGGACCGGCGTGTCCGAACGAGTTCGCCGCAGCGGGTCTCCCGCGCCGGGGCGGCGGGCCTGGCGCGGTTCGCGCTGTGGGAGGACGACATCCTGTTCGTTCGGACCGGCTCGGTCGGGCCCGTCGCTCGGGTGGGTGCCGCCGAGGTGGGTTGGCTGCTTGGTACCAACCTCATGCGTCTGCGCGCGTACGAGGGCGTGGATCCCGGGTACCTGCTGGCGTTGCTGTCCTCGCGGCCGGCGCAGGAGTGGATCACCAGGCGCTCCGAATCCGCTACCGCGATTCCCTCCATCAGTACCACGACTCTCGGCTCGCTTCCCGCGCTCTGGCCGCCGCCCGCCGAGCAGCGGCGAATCGGCGCGGTCCTCGCCGACTTCGACGACCAGATCGCCGCCCATCGAGCCCTCGCGGATGCGGCCGAGGGGCTCCGGGCCGACGTTACCGACCATCTCGTCGCCGGCCTGCTGATGACCGGAACCCTGTCGGAGGAACCCAGATGAGTGCCGTGCCGCCGAACTCGCCGGGAACTGTGCGCATCCTCCTCGCCACGATTGCCGTGCTGCTCGGCGTCATCGTCGCACTGGTCGGCGGCATCCTGCGGATGGCGGATCAGGCGTCCCTCCCGGCTGCGATCCAGTGCGGTGGATGCGCCTTCGTGGCGACTGTGATGTTCCTGCTCACGGTGTTTCATTTCCTGACCGGCTCGGGGGGCAGCCGGGGCTGAGTGGCGCGTGCCGACGAGCCGCTACGACCGCGGGAGGCCAGGGGAAGGCGCTGGCTTGCCGGGGGTCCAGGCCATGACGGGGAGAGCGATGATCGTGGTTCCTCCTGGGGCGCCGAGGCGCGGCCATGGAAAGGACCCTGCCGCAAGTACTGTAGGTATGTACCTACGCGGGGAGGTGATCGAGATGAGCGTGGTTTCGTCCCGAGAGTTCAACCATGACGTGAGTGCGGTCAAACGGGCAGCCATTCGTGGTCCAGTGATCATTACGGATCACGGTCGGCCGTCGCACGTCCTGTTGTCCTTCGCCGACTACCAGAGGCTCACGGGCACCGCGGGCAGCCTGGGAGACGCGTTCGTCCTGGATGAGGAGATCGACTTCGAGCCTGTGCGGCCTCGGGACTCGCTGCGCGAGGTCGACCTGTGAGCTTCCTGCTGGACACGAACATCATCTCCGAGCTCCGCAAACCCGCCAAGCGCAGGGACGACCGATTCAACGCCTGGGCCGGGACCTTGTCGCCGTCGGAGACCTACCTCTCGGTCATCACTCTGCTGGAGCTACGCGCCGGCATCGAGAACAAGCGACGACACGACCCGCGGCAGGCGGCGATCCTGGACTCATGGCTGGACCACAGCGTCCTACCCGCCTACACGGGTCGGATGCTCGACGTCGACCAGGCCGTCGCCGACTCCGCGGCGCGGCTTCATGCGCCGAACCGACGTCCGGCCCACGACGCTCTGATCGCCGCCACGGCCCAGGTATACGGCCTCACACTCGTCACCCGCGACGAATCCGACTTCGCCCCCATGGGCGGCTCACTCATCAACCCCTGGACCCACCTCCCCGGGGACGGCGCCGCGGGCGGGATGCCGCCGAAAGCCTGAGCGCCTGTCCTGAACCTTGGTTGTGTGGACTGTGCGTGGTCCGTTCCTGATCTTCCCGGGGTGGCAGGCCGGCGTCGCCGGTAGCTGCCCGCCAGGGTCCGGACACGGAGACGTCATCCGGTGCTGGGGTCTGTTGCGTCCGTCCGAACAGACCGGGCTGTTACGTTTTTCGCTCACCTGCACACTGAACGTATGGACAAGGTGTTGCGGGTGGAGTTGGCGCGGCGGGTCGAAGCTGACCAGGCGATGCGTCGGGCCTGGCCAGCCCGTCCCGGTGACGGCGCTGACGAGGACGAGCTCGCGAGGCTCGGTGCGGTCGACGAGGACAACACAGCCTGGCTGAGGAGCGTTGTCGCCAAGCACGGCTGGCCGGACAGTTCCCTGGTGGGCGAGGCGGGCGCGCACGATGCCTGGCTGCTGGCTCAACACGCCGATCACGATCCTGTCTTCCAGACTGAATGCCTGGATCTGCTGGCCGCGGCGGTCGACTCCGGTGTGGCGTCCCCTGTTGACCTGGCGTATCTGACGGATCGGGTCCGGTGTGCCCGCGGCGATCTACAGCTCTACGGCACTCAGTTCTGGCGTGGAGCCGACGGCTTGGGTGAGCTGCAGCCCCAACCGATCGCCGAACCCGACCGTCTCGACGAACGGCGAGCCGCCGCCGGGCTCGGACCGTTCGACGAGTACCAGGCCCTGATGATGGACATGCACGGCTGACCCGAGATCCCCGCGAGCGCCGCTCGCAAGCCGCCGAGCCCGCGGTGAAGTCGACGCCGGCCTGTTCGAACAGAGGCAGCGCGGGCTGTGCGTCACGAGGTGCTGTGATCCGTGTGTGGGTGTGAGACCCGAGTCGTTTTTCGTCGCCGCGGAGCGGACGAAGCTGTCATCGACGGTTTGGGGAGCTCCCCGGCGAAACGCTACGGAGGGATCATGAGTACACGCAATCGTGAGAAGCGCCGGGCCAAGCAGAAGGCGCGGGCGGAACGCGGTCGCGCGGCCGCGGCGGGACCGGGGAGTCGGTACGACCGGGAGCGTGAACAGCGCGAGCTGAGCCTGCGGTCGGCGCGGGCCCTGATCGCGGCCGCGCTGGACGCCCATGACCAGGGCGATGACGCCGCGCTGGCGAACCATCTGGCGAGCCTGGCCACGCCGCCGGGAGGCGCCGGCGGCCACCGGATCGTCAACACCTGTCTTGACTCCCTGCTCGACGGCCTCGTCGAGATGCTCTGGGAGGCGGGCTGGCAGCCCGCTGACCTGCACCGGGTTGTGAGCAGGCGGGCCGGCGTGCGGGTGGCGGCGCTCGCCGTGGACGCGATCGCCGCGCAGATGCGTCAGTACGCCCCGTCCACCGTCGACGAACGGTGGACGGGGCAGCTGCGGGCCCTCGACGCGACCGTCTGGTGGGACGACGACGACCATTGGCTCGACGCCTGGGGTACGCGGCACGGCTGCGGACGTCCGGAGGTGCTCGGCGACGCCGTCGAGCTGGTCAACCTCCTGCGTGGTCTTCCTGTGATCCAGATGTTGGGCCCCGTGCCGGGCACGGCGCGGCGCGGCGGTGCGGGTGGCGCTGGGGGAGTCGGGAGTGGGAGCGGCGGCGTGGACCAGGGCCTCCTGGACAAGGTCCGTGCGCTGCTGGCGAAGGCCGAGTCGACATCCTTCGCAGAGGAGGCCGAGGCGCTGACCGCCAAGGCCCAGCAGCTCATGGCACGGCACAGCATCGACGAGGCGCTACTGGCGGCGCAACGTACAGCGACCGTGGAACCGATCGGCCGGCGGATCGGCATCGACAACCCCTACGAGGCGGCGAAAGCGATCCTGCTGAATGTGATCGCCGGCGCGAACCGCTGCCATGCGGTGTGGGCGAAGCATCTCGGTTCGAGCACTGTCGTCGGCTACCCGTCCGACATCGACGCGGTGGAACTGCTCTACACCTCGCTGCTGGTCCAGGCGACCACGGCGATGACGCACGCCGGCACCCGCCAGGACCGCCACGGACGATCCCGCACGCGCTCGTTCCGCCAGTCGTTCCTCACCGCCTTCGCGACCCGCATCGGTGAGCGACTGCGCGTCGCGACGGAGCAGGCCAGCGCCCAGGCTGTCGCCGAGGCGGGCGACCCGCGTCTCCTGCCGGTGCTCGCCTCCCGGGACGAGTCCGTCCGCGCGGCGGTCGCGGCGATGTTCCCGGAGATCGTGGAAAAATCGGTGAGCGGCACCGACCGCGAGGGGCTGGCCTTCGGCCGGGCCGCCGCCGACCTGGCCACCCTGCGCATCCGGGACGAGGTCGCCGGGTCTAGCTCGGCGCCGGCCGGGAGCCGTGACAGGTAGCGTCCGGGTCCGCTGGATGTGGCCAGGTGATGGTGATGCGCGCGTGGGCTCGGTCGAGGGTCCGGCCTGGTGGCAGGTCGTGGTCCGGGGTCCCGAGGGGGTGGGCGGTGATGCGGGGGTCGGGGCCGTCGCGGTGGTCGCGATCCCAGGTGCGCACCTGGTCGGCGAGGTCCTCGGCGAGGGTGGTGGCGTCGGGGCCGAAGGCGTGGGCGCGGAACTCGTAGAGCGATTCGGCGATTTTCGGGCAGGTCAGGTAAGCGATGCTGGTGCTGTTGACGATGGCGTCGCCGGGTGGGCGGCCGGCGGGCGCGAGGAGCTCCGTCGCCGCGTCCTTCGCGACGTCGATCTGGCAGTAGCCGTCGAACACCGTCGCGAGCCAGAGTTTCAATGTGTCGAACGGGGTCACGGGCGGGATTCGCACCCCGGTCCAGGTATCGACGCGAGGGGTGTCGAGGATGCCGTCGAACAGCTCGGGCTTCGCCGGGTAGTTGCCGTCGAACCGTAGGACGATCTCGTCGCCGCGCAGCGCGAGGCGTTGCAGCGGGTTCGCGCCGGCGCCCTGCATGCGTACGAAGCCGCACATCTGCGTCTCGCGGCTGACCAGCCGGTCGCCGTGCCGTTCGAACGCGACCCCGCGGCCGAGGCCGCGCAGTCGTAGCGGGACGATGAGACGTCCGCCATCGACGAGCTGGTCGACCCACGCCGGTGGGATGTCCACGGCCTGTGCCGTGACGATGATCGAGTCGAACGGGGCGTGCTCGGCCGCGCCGTACCAGCCGTCGCGGGTCAGGACCTGGACCCGGTCGTAGCCCGCCGCGGCGAGGAAGCGGGCGGCTCTGTCGGTGATGTCCGGGTCGATGTCGACCGTGGTCACCTCGCCCGCCGGACCGACCAGCTCGGCGAGAAGAGCCGCGTTGTACCCACCCGAACCCAGTTCCAGGCAGCGCATCCCGGGCGCCAGGCGTGCCTGCTCGATCATCGTTGCCTGCAACCACGGCGCGGACACCGAACTGATCGTCGCCCCGTCCGCGTCGAACTTCGTCCGCACGGACATCGTCGGCGTATCCCGCCTCCACCGTCGCCTCGGGCGCGAACAGGTGCCGCGGCACCGCCCGGAACGCGGCCTCCACCTCCGCCGTCCGGATCCACCCACCCGAAAGCAGGCCCTCGACCAGCCGTGCACGCAGCCCGTCCGCTTGCTCCTCGTCGAAGACGGCCGCCGGCTCATCCTGAACCACATCCACGTGGCAACACCTCAAACACAGATCGTGATCGTCGAATCGGTTGCTGTCACCCTGCCCGATCGGAGCGAGTCGCACATTCCCTGGACGACGAACATTCCGTTCGTGTCCCGCGCAGCCTCTGACCAGCGAAGACGCTCCGCACCAGGCCAACCTGTTCGTGCCCCGCACCGACTGACAGATCAACTGCTGCCGTCACCCGCGATGTGGTCGTTGATAGTTCAACCGGATGAGGCGGCCATCTCGAAACAGCGAGATCGAGGACGGCAAGTCGGCCTTGATGCCGCGGGCACGCTGCCCCACCGCGCGCTCGTCATAAAGAAGCCAGTCTTCCAGCAGCGCCGGTAGCGAGAAGTGGAGCTCAAAAGCCCGGGAGCCGTCGGCGGGCAGGATCATCCAGTCGTCGGTGACAGTGCGTCGCGTCACGAACTGGACCGGGAGGGGTACTGAAGGCCGAGGATGGGGGGAGAACCACCGGTTGCATCGGGCTGAAGATGTTCCGATCGAGGAGATTTCCCGGCGGCCAGGTGTGGTCCCGAACAATCTGTGTCGTGCCTTCGACGCCATCAGATCCACACCACGTTCCCGGGGCCTCCCGGATCGCCAGCGCCGCCTGAAGGGAACTCTCCGCACCGCGATCTTCAAGGGGCATCACCTGGAGCACTGGTAGTTCGAGTGACCACCGACGGACGGATCTGGTATCTGGTCGACGACGCGAATCGGACGGTACCGCAGGGGCCAGCGCGAGGTCAGCCGGCGCCGGAGGGCCGGCGCACCGACCCTCCGGCGCCCACCTGGCCAGTAACGCGAACCTTCATCCTGTCAACAGACGCGCTATGGAACATCTGGCACGGGGTGTTCTGCGATAGTGGAGTGCTCGGCTTCCGTGGGCCTTCCGGCCGCGGCGCACTGCACTTTGCCTGGGGGGGCGACTTCTTGACCGGCAAGCGTGACCTGCTCATGGCTGCATTGCCGGGATATGAGATCCGCGGAGAGATCGGCCATGGAGCTTTCGGTGTGGTTTTATCAGGCCAGGACAGGCTGCGCCGGGAAGTAGCCATCAAAATTGTGCACGGGTTGGATGGCGCTGCCGACAATGCCGAAACGGAGGCGCTCACTCTCGCCAGGCTTGACCATCCGCATGTCGTGCGGGTGTATGACTACATCCGGCGGGACGGCCTCGCGCTGATCGTCATGGAGCTGCTCGACGGTGGCACGCTGCGCGCGCGGGCCATGCGTGGGCTGTCCACGGAGCAGGTGTGTGCGATCGGCCTGGCCACCGCGGCGGCGCTCGGCTATGCCCACGAGCGGGGCGTGCTGCATCGGGATGTAAAGCCGGCGAACGTGCTGTTCACGAAAAGCGGGCGGCTGAAGGTCGCCGATTTCGGGATCGCCCGGGAATACACGGGCTCCGCCCTGCAGACCACAACGGCAGTCGGCACCCCGCGGTACATGGCACCGGAACAGTTCCTGGCCGGGCGGCTGGGCCCGTTCACCGATCTGTACGCGCTTGGCGTGATTCTCTACGAACTGCTCGCCGGCCGGCCGCCGTTCCGGGCGTCGCCGACGGAGGCGCAGTCGTTCGAGGGGCTCCGTCGCAGCCATCTGGGTGCGCCGCCGCCACCTCTGCACGGGTCACCCGCACCACTCGGTGCCGTCGTGCTGCGGGCGCTGGAGAAGCGCCCCGACGACCGGTACCGGACAGCGCGGGACTTCTCTGCCGCGCTGGCTCGCGCCACCTACGAGTCGCTCGGCCCGGGCTGGCTGGAGCGCGCGGGCCTGGTCCTGGACCTCGATGACGATATCCGCGCTCTCGCGGCCGGCGAGGAGATCACGCTCCGGGTCCCGGCCCACGGCTCCGGCGCATTCCTGGACGTCGGCGCGATCACGCAGATGCCGGAGGACCCGGAGCGCACAGCTCTGGCGAACCGCATCGAGCCGCCCGCACCACCACAGCCACCACGGCCGCCGACAACCCCACGGCCACCACGGCCACCGACAACATCACCGCCACCGACAACACCACGGCTACCGACAGCACCACGGCTACCGACAGCACCACGGTCGCTGTCGCCGCCGGTACCGCGAGCGCTCGCGCAGCCGGGCGGTGCGGTCCGGGCTCCGTCCGTGCTGCAGCAGGTTGTCGGCGATGAACCGCGGGTCGTGATCCGCACCGGATCCGACGCCGAGTACCGCAGGTTCGGGTACCGGACGGCGGTCGTCGCGGTGGTGCTCCTGGGCGCGCTCTGCCTGCTGGTGGCCATGGTGCTGGCTCTGACCTGATGACGGCTCTGGCTGGATGACGGCTCTGGCCTGGTGATGGTGCGCAGCGGCGGGACGACGTCCGCCGCGTTCGATTCGGGGGGGAAAACCAATGACGGAATCTCTGCTGGACGCGAGCGAGGCGGCCTGGTTCGCCGAACGCGGCGCGGCGCTCGTCCGCAACGTGGAGACGCTGATCCGGGGCAAGACCGAGATCGTGCGGCTCGTCGCCGTGTGCATGGCGGCCGAGGGCCACGTGCTGATCGACGACGTCCCCGGGACGGGCAAGACGTCGCTCGCGAAGGCGGTGGCGAACTCGATCGCCGGCACGATGCGACGCATCCAGTTCACGCCGGACCTGCTGCCCACCGACGTCACCGGCGTGCAGGTGTGGAACGCCGGGGCGAGTGCGTTCGAGTTCCAGCCGGGCCCGGTGTTCGGCAACGTCATCCTGGCCGACGAGGTGAACCGTGCCTCGCCGAAGACGCAGTCGGCATTGCTGGAGGTGATGGAGGAACAGCAGGTCACGGTGGATGGCGAGCCGGTCCCGGTGCCGCGCCCGTTCGTCGTCGTGGCCACCCAGAACCCGGTCGAGCACGGCGGGACGTACGACCTTCCCGAGGCACAGATCGACCGGTTCATGATGCGGCTGACGATCGGCTACCCCGACCACGCTGCCGAGGTGGAGGTGCTGGCGAACCGCCGCAGCGGCCAGTCCGCCGCCACCGTGCCGCCCGTGCTGACCATCGCCGACCTCGAGCGCATGATCGGGATCGCCCGCCGGGTGCATCTGTCCACCCAGCTGCTGGGGTACATCGTGACCCTCGCCGCCGCGACCCGGCACCGACCTGAGGTGCGTCTCGGGGTGAGCACCCGGGGCGCGCTGGCGCTCGCCGCCGCCGCGCAGGCGCACGCGGCCGCCGACGGCCGCACCTACGCGACCCCGGACGACATCAAGGAGCTGGCGCCGTACGTGCTCGCGCATCGGGTGCTGCTGCGCCCCGAGGCCGAGATGTCGGGCCTGCGCGCGGCCGATCTGCTGGGCGAGGCGATCGCCTCGATCCCGGTTCCGAACCAGCGGTTGGCCAGCCGTTGATCACGAGATCCGGCGCCACGATGATCGTGGCTGCGGGGGTGCTCGTCGTCTCCGGGATCCTGCTCGACTACCCGGAGCTGGTCGTTCTCGGCCTGGGCGCGGCGGCGGTCGTGGTCGCGGCCGCCGGCTGGATGCTCGCCCGGCCCGACGTCACCATCGAGCGGGAGATCCGTCCGGACCGGGTTGCCGAGGGCGAGGTGGCACGTGGCGTCCTGGTGGTGACCAACACGGCGCGGCGGCGATCGCCGCCGATCGTCGCCGGCGAGTCCGTGGGCGGGCAGCGGGTCGGGATCGCGGTGGCGAGCCTGCCACCGGGAGGCCGCCAGCAGGCCGAGTACCCGCTGCCGACGACGCGGCGCGGGGTGTTCGAGGTGGGGCCGCTGACCCTCGGGCACGCTGATCCGCTGCGGCTGATGCATGTGCGGCGGGGGTTCCCGTCCCGCTCGGTGCTGCGGGTGTACCCGAAGCTGCTGCCGGTCGTGCCCCTGCCGACCGGCGGCTCGCCGGACCTGGACGGGCCGACGACGGCCGCCGCCGCACCCGGCGGGGTGGCCTTCCACGGCCTGCGCGACTACGTTCGCGGCGACGACCTGCGGCTCGTCCACTGGCGCTCGACCGCGCGGACCGGCACCCTCATGGTCCGCCACAACGTGGTGCCGCGGGAGCCGCGGATGCTGGTCGTGCTCGACACCAGCGCCGCGCCCTACTCTGACGGACCCCGCTTCCGGGACGGCTGCTTCGAGGACGCGGTGCGCATCGCCGCCTCGCTGGCCGCCGCCGCGGTGACGCACGGCTTCCCCATCGAGGTGCGCACCACCGGTGGCCTGCGCGCGGTCGCGGAACGCGGCGAGGCCGCGTCGATGGCGGTCCTCGACCTGCTCGCCGGCGTCGAGACCGACGCGGGCGACCCGGGCCTGACGACACTGACCGGGATGGTGCCCCGCGACAGCGGGGTGGTCCTCGGAGTCGTGACCGGTCAGACCTCCTCGGTGGCAGGCGCCGTGGTGTCGACGGTCCGCCCGCGGTTCGCGATGGTGAGCCTCATCCAGGTCGGTGCGGTGCCGGGACGACCCGGTCCGGTGGTGCGGGGCGCCCTGGTGCTCAACGTGCGCACCAGCGAGGACTTCGTGGCCGCGTGGAACACACAGGTGGCCCGGTGACCGGCCCACCCCTGGAGGACATCTCCGACGAGGCCACCCTGCGACTGCCCCCGCCGCTTCCGGTCACCGGCGCGGACGTCCCCTCGAAGGCCACCTCGCGCCAGCGCACGCCCACGCCCACCACGCCCATGCGCGGCGCACCCGAATCCGATGGCGTGCCCGTGGTGCCGGCGGCATCGGCTGGGACGGTGCGGGGGCACCATCGCGTGCAGGCCGCGGTGATCGTTCTGTTGATGGTGCAGGTGGCGGTGGCCTACCGCGGCTTCTTCGCGGGCACCGGCTTCCTGCTGTCGCTCGGCGGTGCGGTGCTGCTGGCCGGTGTGCTGGCGGCGGCGACGTCCAGCCGGCTCCGGAAGATCGACCTGATCGTGCCGGCCGCCGCCGGCGGCTGGCTGGTGTATGCGCTGGCCGTGCTGTTCGGTGGTGCCGGCCCGGCGGCGTTCGCCGGCGCACTGCGCGAAAGCTGGGCGGATCTGCTCACCGTCGGCCTGCCGGCGGACCCGACCGGCGAGCTGCTGCTCGTCCCGAGCCTGCTGCTGTGGGCGGCCACGTTCGCCGCCGTCGTACTCGCCGGCCGCACCGAGTCGGTGCTGCTCCCGCTCCTGCCGACGGTGCTCGCTCAGGTCGCCACCCTGGTCGTCACGGCCGCCGGTGGACGTTCGCAGGTGCCGCTCACCGGCTGCTTCACCTTCACCGCCCTCGTGCTGGTGCTGTTCAGGACGTCCCAGGCCGACGGAACGAGCGCGGGCGCGGGCACCGGCTGGTCGACGTTCGGGCTGCCCCTGGTCGCCGGCGCTGCCGTGGTCGCCACCGTGGGCGCGAGCGTTCTCCCACTCGCCGACGGCGACCAGCGGTTCGACCCGCGGGAGCACCGGACGCCACCGGTCGAGGCGGTGTCGTTGCTCGACCCGCTGGCCCAGGTCCAGGTCCAGCTGCGGGCGAACCCGCCGCGGTCGCTGTTCACCGCAAGCCTGTCCGCCACCGGCGGACGGCTGCCCGTCGACCGGCTACGGATCGCCGCGCTCGGCGACTTCGACGGGGCGACCTGGGTCGACGACGGACTCTTCCTGCGCGCGGGCGGCACGCTGCCCCAGGACGGCCCGGCCGTGACGGCCCCCACCACTCGGGTGGGCCTGGATGTGTCCTTCGAGTCGTGGGGCCAGACGCTGCTGCCGGCGGTCGGTGTGCCGGTCGCGCTGCATGGGCGGGAGGTCTCCGTCCAGGCCGGATCGGGTGCTGTCGCGGCGACGTCCATCCCCCGCGCGGGGGATGGTTACCAGCTCCGCGCCGAGGTCTCCACCCCCGGCGCGGAGGATCTCCGCCTCGCCCGCGCGGCGGTCGGACCCGCGACGGACCACGTGATGGCGCTGCCGCCCGGGCTCGCCCCCGAGTTGACCCAGATCGCCGACGAGGTGACGGGCGCGGCGGCGACGCCCTACGACAAGCTCGTCGCGCTGGAGCGGTACCTGCGTGATCCGCGACGCTTCCCCTACGACGGCGACGCCCGTCCGGGCCACTCCTACGGCGTCATCGCCCGGTTCCTCGGGGCCGGGGGCAGTCCGACGGGCACAGACACCGGCACCGACGTGGACGTGGACGCGGACAGCCGCGGGTATGCCGAGCAGCACGCCGCCGCGTTCGCCGTCCTCGCCCGCACCCAGGGGTTCCCGACCCGGGTCGCGGTCGGCTACCTGTTGGACCAGCAGTCCAGCGACGGCCACGGGGTGTTCCACGTGACGACCCGGCAGGCCCATGCCTGGCCGGAGGTCGCGCTGGAGGGGCTCGGCTGGGTTCCGTTCGAACCCACCGACATCAGCCGGCTCGGGCTCGCCCTACCGCCGGTCGACCGCCCGATCACCGGTGACACCAGCCAGCAGGAGTGGAGCGTGGACGTGGTCACCCCCGTCGTCGTTCCCCAGCTCGACCCGGCCGGCGCGTCCACCCGGGGCGGGCCGGGAACCGGCCGGAGGTGGGCGTGGCTCCGCTACCCGGCGGCGGTCGCCGCGATGGCGCTGCTCCTGCTCGCGCTGGTTCCGGCGGAGAAGCGCCGCCGCCGCCGGCGACGGCGCCGCGTCGGCACCCCGACCACCCGGACCGAAGCCGCCTGGCGGGAGGTCGGCGACCGGCTCGCCGAGCACGGTCTGACCGGCGCCGCCGCGCTCACCCCACGGGAGGCCGCGGCCCGCGCCGGTGCGCTGCCCGACTGCGCCCCGGCGGCGCACCATCTCGGCTCGCTGGCGCCACTGGTCACCAGGGCGCTGTTCGCCGCGGCCGAGCCGGGCGAGGACGACGCCCGCCAGGCCTGGCAGCTGGCCGACCTCACCATCCGCGATCTCGGACGTCGACCTGACCGCCGCTGGCGTGGGCACGGCACACGGATTCGGGCGGCCTTCGACCCCCGGCCGCTGCTGTCCCGCTCCGGCAGGTCGGCATCGTCCCCGGCAACACAGCGGAGATCTTCCCCCGGCACGGTCCGTCCACCGGCCCACACAGCACACGCGGCAACGAGACGACGGTGATCATGCGGAGCCTGAGACTGGCGGCGGCAGGGCGAGTCAGGGCCCGGCCGAGGGCCCGAGCCGGCGTGCGACCGAGGGCGCAAGCGAGTGTGCGGCCGGCGAACCTGCTGCGGCTGACGGTCGCGGTGGCGTTGCTCGCCGGCGGGGTGGTGGTGCTCGTCGGCCAGGCCGGCGGGGTGCCGGGGCGGCTGCTCGCCGTCGAGAACGGCGCGGCCTGGCTGGTGTCGTCCGCGACCGGCCAGGCAGCGCTCGTCGACGGCGCGTCGTCCCAGGTGGTGACGAGGGTCGCCGTCGGCAGCGGAGAACTGACGTCCACGCAGTCAGGGCCGGACGCCTACATCGTCAACAGCACGGCGGGCAGCGTGCTGCGGGTCGACGGGGCGACGTTCGAACCCACCGACCCGGTGCGGTTCGGCACGGGCCAGCGGCGGCTGCGGGTGTTCCCGACCAGCGGCGCCACCTTCGTCGTCGACAAGGAGTCGGGGCTGGTCACGACGGCTGACCCGGGCACGCTGCAGGCACGGGGGCTGCAGTCCGTCGCGGCGCGGGCCGGGTCGGGCGGTGCGGTCACCGACGCCGCCGGCCGGCTGTGGCTGATCGACCGCGGCAGCGGTGATGTCGTCCGGCTCGACGACCGTGGCGGGAAGGCCCGGGCATCCGCCGGTGTCACGGCCGGCGGCCGGCTGGTCCTGGCCGGTGGGCGGCTCACCGTCGTCGATCCGACCGCGCGCACCGTGCGGACACTCGGCGACGGCGGCGAGCCCGGTGCCGGCGCCTGCCTGGAGACGGCGCCCGCCGACAGGTCGGTCGTCGTCGGCGGCGGCCAGGGCAGGCCCGAGGTGTACGCGGTCAGCGGTCAGCGCGGGACGCTGGTGATCAGCGATCTGACGACGGGACGTTGCGACACCGTCGTCGACCTCGCCGCGGCCGGCCATGACCTCGGCGAGCCGCGGGAGGTCGCGGGCCGGTTGTTCCTCCCCGACTTCACCGACGGGCGGGTCATCGTCGTCGACATCGGCCAGCGCCGGGTCGTCGGCCGGCCGGAGGTGCTGCCGGCGGGCACCCGGTTCGAACTGGTCGTGCAGGGCCCGTTCGTGTTCTTCAACGACCCGTCCAGCTTCCGGGCCGGTGCGATCCGCCTCGACGGCAGTACGCGGGTCGTCGAGAAGTACAACCCGGACCGGCCGGGCGCCGGCCTCACCAACGGCGCCGGCAGCGGAGACAACAGCGACGGTGGAGGCGCCGGTGACGGCGCCGACGGTGCGCGGTCCGAAGCGGCCCCGTTGCCGGACACCGCGGCAGCCCCGCCGATCACCCGGACGAAGACGGCACCGGACGCCGTCGCGGTCGACGATCCCGAGGTCACGATCCAGGTGTCGGCGGCCCGGGCGCGGATCGGCCAACCGGTGACCCTGCGCCTCGCCGCCCGGGACGGAACCCGGGTCGCCGGCGCGACCTGGTCGTTCGGCGATGGGACGACCGGCAGCGGCGGGCAGACCAGCCATGCCTGGTCCCGGCTCGGCGAGTATCTGGTCGTCGCGCACGCCACCCTCGCCGACGGCCGGCACGCCACCCCCGCCGTGTACCTCACCGTCGACCGCACCGGCACGCCACCCGTCGAGGGCAGCGTCGAGCTCCCGCCCGGAGTGGCGCCGACCGACCCGGTACCGACGGACCTGCTGGTCGCGCGGCTGGCGGTGACGCCGGCCAGCGGCGAGGCTCCACTGCAGATCAGTGCGGACGCCTCCGCCTCCACCGCCGGTGCGTCCCCCGTCGCCGGCTACTCCTTCGACTTCGGCGACGGGGTCCGCACCGGCGGGCCGGGGGCCGCGGCGAGCGCCACCCACACCTACGAGGCCGCCGATCCCGGCGCCACGTTCGTCGTGTCGGTCACCGTGACCGACGAGGCCGGCAACACCAGCCGGGCCAGCCAGCAGATCACGATCACCGAGTCGGGGGCGCCACCCGTCCCGACGATGACGGTGACCCCCGCCGTGGACCGCTGGCGCGTCGAAGCCCAGGCCGGCACCGGTGCCGGCGCCCAGACGGCCCGGTTCGGTCTCACCGCCGACCTGGCGGACGTCGAGGTGACCCCGATGTCGGACACGACGTTCGATGTCATCCCACCGCCCGACTGCGCGCCGTTCACGGTGACCCTCACCGCCTACGCCGCCGACGGCACCGCCACCGCAGCCTCCCCGCAGACGCTCGACCCGCAGACGCTCGACCCGCAGACGCTCGACCCGCAGGCCGCGGGCCTGTGCCCCGTCGACAGACCGGTGCTCGTGAAAAACCCCCCCGACGGCTTCGGCTTCAGCATCGCCGTCAAGGACCCGGTGACAGACGGGTCGATCACCTACTCGTGGTCCTACACGGCCGCCGGCGGTGACGACGGCAGCTACAGCGCGCAGGAGCAGGCCAACCAGATCGGCTTCCGCACCACCGACTGCCGCCTGTTCGACGTCACGGTGACGGCGACCGGGCCGGGCGGCACCGCGACCTCGGACCCGGTCACCGGGATGGGCTGCACCGTGCCCGACCCGGTCGTCATCACCCGGTCGGTCATCGGCCTCCAGATCACCTGGACCTGGGTCCTTCCGTCCAACACGCCTGTCGACGGCTACTACATCTCGCACACCTACCCGAGCCCGCAGGGCGCGGATGGCGACGGCGGCTTCACCCCCGACCCGGGGACCTCCTACACCGTCAACGGCGAACCAGGAGGGACCTACGGGATCGGCCTCGAAGCGAGCAACGCGGCCGGCAGCTCGTCAGCCCAGGACGAGGTCGCCCTGCCAGAAGACGGCGACTCAATATCGCCACCACCGGGGGACCCGACAGACGATCCGCCGCCGGATCCGGTCCCGGGCGACGACCCGACCACCCCGCCGCCCGATCCGGTCCCGGGCGATGATCCGACCACTCCGCCGCCCGATCCGATCATCCCGGATCCGACCACTCCGCCACCGGGAGGAGACCGGCCGGAACCGGAACCGGAGCCAGAGAGCACGCCGCCACCGCCACAACCCGCGCCGACGACGGAGCCACCACCGCCGCAGACGGATCCGCCCCCAGCGGCCGCGGCAACCGGCTGACGCATCCCGGCGCCGGTGGCGGGATCGCCGCCACCGGCGCCGGGCGCGTACTACGAATCCCGCCGGCTGGTGTACCACCGGACCGGTTCGGCGAGAACCGCCTTCGCGCTGGACAGGTCGGCCAGGCGGGTGGCGAGGGTGGCTTCGGCCAGGCGTGGGGGCAGGGCCGCGTTGAACTTCAGACCAGCAAGGGCCTGCTCGTCCACATGGGGCAGACAGAGCCGCTTTTCCAGATCCGGAACGGCGGTCTTCCACATGGCTGGGGTCAGGTCAGAACGTAGCCGGATGAATGCTTCGTCGGGGTTCTGGCGGGGGTCGGCGAGGTCGCCGAGGGAGGCGGTGAGGGTGCGGTTGGCGAGGTGGCCGGCCCAGGTCCACCAGCGGACGTCGGCTTCCGACTCGCGCACGATCACGGTGCCGGCGGGGTGAACGAGGTCGGTGTGCTTCTCACGGATCTCGGTCAGGCGGGCGGCGGCGCGTTTGGTCATGGCGACCTGGGGGTCGGCTCCGAGAAGGACTTCGCGTATGGCTCTGACCATGGTGAAGGACAGTGGGGGCAGGGTGCTGGTCCAGCGGGCGCGGCCCCCGCCGTCGGCGGGTTCGACGAAGCAGCGGCGGCGTTTCCAGTCGGTGTGGGTGACACGCCAGCTGCGGCCGGCGAGCAGGAGCAGCCGTGGGCCTTCGACCGGGTCGCACAGGAGCATCGGGTCGGTGCGGCCGATCTCGGTGCGGCCGGAGAGGACGGTGAACTCGGGTGCCGCGGTGAAGACGGCGGTCAGCTCGGAGAAGTGCCGGTGGCCGAAGCGGCGTTCGGCTTCCGGGCCGACGAACAGCATGCCGCCGTCGGAGTCGAGGAATCCCAGGCGGACGAGGTGACGGACGATCGGTTCGGCGGACCGGTCGAAGGGCGCGAGGCCATTCCATTCGTCGGCCCAGAGCCGGTCACCGACCTTGTTCTCCTGCAGGCAGTAGGCGAGCAGTTGCTGGGCGACGATGTGCCGTGGCTCGGGTGGGGCGACGACCGGTTCGACCCAGCCTCGTCCCCACAGCAGCAGCAGACCGGCGGCCTGGACGAGCGCGTCCTCGGTGAGGGTCAGGAACAGGCAGTTGCGGACGGTTCCTGGCCGGCGCCCGGTCCGGCCGAGGCGTTGGAGGAACGACGCGACCGAGCCGGGGGCGTTCAACTGGATCACGCGGTCGAGGTCGCCGACGTCGATGCCCAGTTCCAGCGTGCTGGTCGCGACGATCACGCAGTCGCGGGCCTGGGCGAACGCCTCCTCGGAGCGGCGCCGCTCGTCAACCGACAGGGACGCGTGCGAGAGGAACGTGGTCACGCCGCGGGCGCGCAGTTCGCTGCCGAGCTGTTCGACGAGCTGCTTCGAGTCGCAGAAGACGAGCCGTTTCTCTCCTGGGTGCAGCGTGGCGAGTATCTTCGCCGCGTTCGGCACCGAGCCAACGTAGTCAAGCTCGATCTCGCCCGGCGGCGGACCGGCCGCCGACGCGGTCGCGCCTGACGTGCCGGTCGTGACCGACGTGCCGGTCGCGAATGGCAGGTCGGGCGCGACCACAAGTCCGGGCCGGCGGCCGACGCCGGAGCCCTGGAGCCAGTGGAGCAGGTCGGCCGGGTTACCGACGGTCGCGGACAGGCCCACGACCTGCAGCTCGGGCCGCTCCGCGCCTGAGTCGGCCGCTTCGGCGGTGATGATCCGTCGCAACCGTTCCAGCACGGCCAGCAGGTGCCAGCCCCGGTCGTCGCCGGCGAAGACGTGCACCTCGTCGACGATCACAGTCCGTACGCCGGCGAAGAAGCCGCGATGGTCGGTGCGGACGCTGACCAGCATCGCTTCGAGTGACTCGGGCGTGGTGAGCAGGACGTCCGGCCGTTCGCGGCGGATCCGCTCCCGCCTGCTGGTCGTCACGTCCCCGTGCCAGACGGCAGCCTGGCGCCCGAGCCAGCCGGCGTACGTCTCCAGCCGGGGAGCCAGGTTGTTCAGCAGCGCCTTGAGCGGACAGACGTAGAGAACGGACGTGCCCTGCCAGTTCTCGAACGCCATCCGTGACAGCGTCGGGAACATCACCGCTTCGGTCTTCCCCCCGGCCGTCGGTGCCAGCAGCAACGCATCCGACCCGCCGAGCAGCGGCGCCACCGCGGCCTCCTGCAACGGCCGCAACCCGGGCCACTGCAACGAGTTCACGATGTGGTGCAGCACCACCGGATGCAGCAGGTCCGGCGCGTCCGACGGTGCGGCGTCCGGCGGCGCGGCGTCCGACAGGGCCGTTTCCGACGATGCCGGGTCCGGCCGGTCCGCCATTACAGGTCCAGGTCGATGTCGTCGGCGGACGAGGCGGCCCGTCCCGCGAGGTTGCGTTCCAGATCCGTCATCTCGGCCGTGTTGAGAGTCAGCGGGTAGTCCCGGCGCGGGTCGAAGTCTGCGTGCTGGTCGACGCGGTCGAGAACGTCGGCGACGAGCTTCTTCAGGAACAGCCGTGGCGCGACGCCGACCTTGCCGCCGAGCCGGCCCGCGACCGCGCCGGCCAGCTCGGCGAGGTATGCGTCATCGACCAGCCTTTCGATGCGGGCCGCGGCCTCGGGCGAGGCGCCACCGACGAACAGCCCCCGGACCCGCCCGCCGAGCTCGACGAGCGACGCCTCGGTGAAGCCGGTGAGCCGGAGCTGCACCGCCCGCGGATTGTCGAACCTTGAGTCGGTCGAGAAGTCGGTCGCCAGCCGCTGCGCGAGCGGCGCGAGCCGCTGCACCCCCTGCGGCCCCTCGTAGAACGCGGGTGTTCCCGTGATCACGAGGTGCAGCCCGGGGAACCGGCCGCCCTGCACCTCGTCAATGAGCTGGCGCAGCGAGTTCAGCGCCTTGTCGCGCGCGTCGGACCGGACCCGCTGCAGCGTCTCGACCTCGTCCAACACGACGAGCAGTCCCTTGTACCCGCTGTCGCGCAGCACGACGAGCAGCCCCTGCAGGAAGCCCAGTGCCCCGAAATGGTCCAGGTCGCCACGGACACCGCCGGCCCGGCGGGCACTGGCGGCGACGTGCGGCTGCCCGCCGAGCCAGGCAAGCAGCGCCGACGCGGTCGCCTCGTCACCGGCGACGAGCGCGGACCGGTAACCGCGCAGCGCGGCGGCGAACGCCGGCGCTGTCCGACCGACGTCGAGCAGCCGCCGGTCGAACAGCTCGCCCACTGCCTTCTCCAACGCGGCCGGGTCGTCGCCTGCCATGTCGTCGGCGGCGAGGACGTCCTCCTCCAGCGCGTAGAACCAGCCGTCGACGACGTTGCGCAGCGCGCTCGGCGGGAACGTCGACGTGGCGAGCCGCTCGGTGAGCCGCCGGTAGACCGTTTCCAGCTTGTGCAGCGGCGTCTCGTTCTCCGAGATCTGCACCTCGGCCGTCGCCAGCCCCGCCCGCTTCGCCCGCTCGGCCAGCCACCGGGTGAAGAACGTCTTCCCCGAGCCGTACTCGCCCCGCACCGCCTTGAACACCGACCCGCCCGACGCGACCGCGGCCAGGTCCTCGGCCACGGAACGCTCGAACCTGGCCAGCCCCACGGCCAGCAGATCCAGCCCCGCGGCCGGCACCGCCCCACGCCGCAGCGCGTCCAGGACGTCGCGCCGCCGCGCGGCGCTGACGGCGGCGCCGGTCACGCGGGCAGCCCGAACTGCTGGCGCAACAGGTCCACGTTGAGCCGCAACGTGTGCCCGTCGTCGAGCGGCTCCAGCACCGGGTAGTTGTCGACGTTGAAGACGCGTTGCAGGTTGACGGCGAAGCCGGCGGCCCGATGCGGCAACTCCCCGGCCCGGTCGGCGACGACGGTGGTCGCCAGCGTGCCACCCGCGTCGAGCAGCGCTCGCACCGCCGCCTCGACCTTCTCGACCGGCACCCGCCGGGCCAGGCCGCTGAGCTGGGATGGGAACAGCTCGCTGGCCAGCAGCGCGGCGACGAGCACGTCGACGCCCGTCGCCGGCGCGGCCTCGGCTGGCACTGGCGACGCGGCCGGCGACATGGCCGGCGACGCGGCCGGCGCCGCCTCCTCCGGCAGGTCGAACAGCGCGGGGCCGGCCTGCGCCTCGGCCGCCCTGGGCCGCCTGCGCGGCTGCGCCGCCGGCGCGACGACGGGAGCGGCGTCGGCAGGGCGCCGACCGACGAGCACGGTGTCGCCGCCGCCGAGCCCACCGAGCAGGTCCTGCTGCTCCAGTGACCACCAGCGGGGCCGCTGGTCGGGCAGCAGCCGCCAGCCCGCCGGCACATCGCGGCTCGTCGACGCCGCCGACAGGCGGAACGGCAGGAACGCCAGCACGGGCACGGTCACCTCCGCGGCCGACGCGCCGCCGTGGTAGCCGCCCTTGCGGCCCCGGTAGTGCAGCTCCGGGTCCCAGAGCGCGACGATCCGCTCGCCGGGCACGAGCACCCGCGACCCGGTGAGTGCGACCTCGCCGTCACGAACATCCGGGGAGACACCGTCAACCGGGATGCGGTGCCGAGCCGAGATGGCGTCCTCGGCAGCCAGTGCCGACGCGCCGTGGTCGAGAACGTGGCCGTGGTCGCTGGTGAGGATCACGGCCCGGCCCGCGGTCCGCGCGTAGCGCAGGATGGTGCGCAGCTTGCCGACGTCGGCGAGGCTCCAGCCGCCGTCGTCGCGCTGCCGGCCGGAGTCCAGCAGGTCGTCGATGGTGTTGATGACGACGGCGACGAGCGGGGTGTTCGAGGTCAGCTCGTCGCCGAGCTCCCGGTCGAGCGCGGAGCCCGGCGTGCCGTCGAGGTCGGCGTGGTGGAACAGCCGGACCGCGCGCCGCCGCCAGCGCGGGTGAGCCTCGAACTCGCTCTTCTCCTTCGCCTTGTCGCCTGTGAGGAGGCGCCCGGCGAGCAGCGAGGCACGCGACCTGTCCGTCACGGTCGGCAGGACGGCCAGCGCGGTCCGCCGCCGGGCGGCGCCGCTCGCGCTGTCGCCGAGCGGGTCGCATTCCTCCCACCGCTCGCGGCGCAGTGCGGCGGCGAGCTGGATGGCGACGGCGGCGCTCATCCCGTCGAGCACGACGAGCAGGGCCTTGCCCCGGGCCGTGACGACGGGGGCCACCACGCGGTCGAGGACCTCCTCGATGCCCAGCGGCGCGCCCTCGGCCTCGCTCGGCAGGCGGCCGGTCGTCGTCCAGTCCGCAAGCAGCCGGGCGAACCGGGCGTCGAGGGCATGCCGCCGCCGGAGCGCGGCCCGGTACAGGTCGCCGTAGACGGCGCCGACGGTGGGCGACGGGTCGCCGACGGCCAGCTGCCCGAGTGCCACGTCGGCCCAGGCCGCGTCGTCGAGATAGCCGTCGAGCGCGGCGGCGAGCGTGCCGGGGCCGTCCACCGGCCGGCCGGCGAGCCAGCCGGCGACACGGGCCGCCATCTCGGCCCGCTCGACCTGCCCGGCCTCAGGGCCGGCGAGCAGATGCGCCCGCAGGGCGTCGACGGCGGACGCGACCTCGCGGGCCGAGCTCTGCAGGAACGTGTGGTGTACGCCGGAGTCGGCGGCAGCCAGAAAACCGCGCAGTGTCGTGGCGACAGCGGACAGCCGGTCGTCGAACCCGGCCCGCAGGATGTCGCTGGTCGCGCCGGCGGCCCGCGCGTCGAGCTCGTCGAGCAGCCGGTCGGCGGTGTCCAGTAGCCCTGCCAGGTCGTCCGGCGTGTTCATCCCGGTGCGGACGGCCTCACGGACCGCGTCGGCGAACCGGCGCATGGTCTGGTCGTCGAGCTGGGTGTCGCCGAAGTAGCGTTCCACCCGGCCCTTCGCCCGTTCGACGGCCGCGGCTTCCAGGCCGGCGCGGCGGCCGTCCCTCCCGGGCCACAGGCAGTCGCAGACCAGGCCGAGGGCCAGCGAGCGTTCGCCGTTGCCGGCGGCGACCAGCGTCGTCAACGCGCGCCCCGCGTGCCCGGTTCGCTCCCGCAGGAACGCGGTGATGCCGGCGCGCTCGTCGTCGCCGAGCCGGCGGAACGCCTCGGTCGCCCCGGGAACCGTCGTCCAGCGCAGCAGCGTGGCGATGTCCAGGTCGGCGGCACCGAGGCCCAGCTCGGTCAGGCCGAGCCGGACGGCGGTCAGCTCCGCCAGCGCGTCCTCGAGGCTGAGGACACCGCCTGGCCGGCGCGGCCAGCCAGCCGCCGGGCGTGCCTCCAGCAGCGCCTGCGCCATCCACCGGTAGGCGTGGGCGTGCAGCCGCGGGTCGAGCTGGGCGGCGCCGAAGTCCTCCAGGACCGCGTTCCACGGCTCGATCACGTCGACTCGCTGGCGGTGGACCTGAGCGAGCACGGTGTCGCCCAGGGTCTCCTCGTCGGCGTCGGTGAGCAGCACGAGCCAGCCCTCGGGCACCGGCTCCCGTCCCCAGCGCGCGATCTCCTCGAGCACACCGAGCGGGGAGACGCAGGCGATCACCCGGATCGGCCGACCGCCGACCAGCAGCTCGCTGGGACCGGGCCACTCGGGCTGCGCCCGCACCAGCAGGATCCGCGCCAGCAGGATCCGTGCCCGCTCGCCGGCGCCGGCCGGCCCGCGCAGCAGCCGGGTGACCCGGTTGACCAGCATCGCGCTCGTGACCAGCGGCGCCGGTGTGCCGGAGCCCACCGGCCCGGCCGCGGGTGACAGCACGCTCACCGTGCCGGGCGCCAGATGATCTCGATCTCGCCGGGCTGGTCACCGACGTATTCACGGACGGCGGCGAAGGCCCGGTCCAGCTCGGCGGGCCGCACGCGCCACTGCCGCTGGGCCGGGGGACTGGTTCCCTGCCCGGGATCCGCCGTGCCGTTCCCGCCGATCACCTCCGACGGCTTTCCGGTCTGCGATTTCACCTCCGGCTGCGGAGTGGGGTCGGAGCGACGCGGTTCGACGTGTGGCGCGCTGACGGCCCGGCGCATGAGCTGGGTCGCGTCGGCCCGGGCGTTGCTCAACACGCCGGCGAGCGGGGTCGTCAGCTCGTCGGCGGCGCCCGCCTTCCGGACGCGCCCGAGGATCTCCTGGGCCTCCGTCCGGTAGGGCTCCTGCAGGGTGGCGATCATGCCGAACATCTCACCCCACGGGGCGGACGTGACGGCGCCGGCGACGGCCGCGGCGCGGCTGATGCTGAGCGCGAGCCGCTCCGCCGGACCCGCGAGATCGGCATGCGCCAGCCGCACGACGATCTCCGTGCCGGCCTTCGGCCCGTCCAGGGCCGTGACGAGGTCGTGGGCGGCCCGGGCGGTCCGAAGGCGTCCCGTGGTGGCTCCGGCGGGCTCGAGGGCACACCCGGTCCGTGGATCGAGACCGAGATCGGAGGCGTGTGCCTCCAGCGCGGTCACCAGGTCCCGTGTCGCGGTGAAGTGCTCCCGGGCCTTCTTCGTCAGCTCCTCGGCGAACGTGCGGATCAGCCGGCCGCGCCGCAGCGGCGGCGGCTGCACCCCGAAGAGGACCTGAGCCCGCTGGCAGGCGGCAGTCCAGTCCTCGGGAGCCGGTAGTGGCTGCTCGCGCAGCGTCATGTCCTTGATCCCGGCCGTCAGCTCGGGCGGGGCGGGCAGGATCCCGCCGTACCTGTACCAGGCGCGGTCGGTCTGCTCGGCGAACGCGTTGACGATCAGCGCCGCGACCGGGCTGTCCAGGCCGCGGGGCTTCGGCTCGTCGATCCACGTCAGCAGGTCGGCCACCCGCAGCTCGCCGTCCGCACCGCCGGAGCCGCCGGTGCTACCGGAGCCGCCGGCCGCGGCCTGCGCCGCCTTCCGGGTGAAGTGGTCGACCCACTCCCGGCCGAGTTCGAAACGCGCCTCGTGCATGGTCCCGAGGCCGAGCGCCGGCGCGATCCGCCGCATCGGCAGCCGGTCGCTGCGGATGACCTCGACGGAGTTGCCGTCGGCCTCGGCCGCCTTCGCCACGTAGGAGAGGACGAGCTTGAAATCGGCCGGCCTGGCGGGCTGGCCGGTCTGGTCGGGGTCGAGGTCGGGGTGGCCGGGGAACTGGTCGGCCAGCAGATCCCCGGCGAGCCGCCGCGCGGCTTCCCGGAACGTCGCCCCGAAGGCCAGCGTCGGGGTGAGCCCCGGCCACAGGGCACGCAGCCAGTCCGAGTAGTCGGTGACGTCCTGCTCCTCGCGCTTCGCCAGCCCATAGGCCATGCGCAGCAGGGTGCGGGTCTTCGTCAGCAGCGCGTCGTACCGGCTCTTCAGCACGCCCCGGGCGCGCTGCCGGTCGTCGGCGCTCAGGTGCTGGGCGTGGCTGTCGAACCGGTTCCGGTTGAGCAGGTGGTCGAGCCGGACGAGCATCCCGAGATCGGCGAGCCGGGCGGCGGTCAGGTCCGCCGGGATCCAGCAGACCGTCCGGTGCGGCGTCCCACCGCCACGCAGCCGTTCGACCCGGGCCCGCGCGTCCACCGGCGGCCGGCCGGCGTCGTCGAACGGATAGTCGATCACCAGCCGCCACGACTCCGGATCGGCCGGTTCCAGCTGGTCGTCACGCAGCTCCGAGCCGCGCAGCGAGCCGAAGACGACCTCGGCGGAGCGCCTGGAGCCCCGCCACACCAGGTCGAGGCGGTCGCCGTAGGCGTCGTCGGTGACGGTGACGCCCAGCTCCTCGCCGAGCAGCCTCCTGACCAGAGCGCGGCGGTTGCCGCCGCCGTCGTAGGCGATCGTCTGGCTGAGGATGCCGTCGATCTCGACGTCGACCAGCTCCAGGCCGACGCCCGGATCGCCGCCCTCGACCGGCAGGAACTTGACCTCGCCGAACTGGCCGGCCCAGCGCTCGACCTTCTTCCCGACGACGCCGGCCTCGCCGCCCGGGATCGGGCTCGTGATGCTGCCGTGGTTGAGCGCGGAGAGCCGCCGCGGCGTCAGGTTGCGCAGCGCCGGCACGCTCGGCGCCAGCGCGGAGAGCAGCAGCGTCTTGACCAGCCGGTCGTCGGCGGTGAACCGGCGGACCTTGACGGCCAGCTCCCCGTCGACGGCGGCGCCGGTCGCCTGGCCGCGGCGCACCCGGGCGAGGACGTCCTCGTCGAGGCCTTCTGCGTCGAGCAGGTAGGGGCGCAGCTTGCGGTTGTAGAGCCGCTGCGCCGCCTCGAACTCGACCTTGAGCACGTCGGTGAACGGGGCGTCCCCGCCCCGGGTGATGACGTCCCACAGATCGCCCAGCGGGATGACCTGGCCCAGGCGCAGCTCGTCCCGCTGCGCGACGAGCAGCTGGCGCATGAGCTTGAGCGCGGTCCGGTTGCGCTGCAGGGCGGAGGAGACGTGGACGAGCGTGTCCATGAACGCCGGGCTGAACGGGTAGGAGAGCCTGAACGCGTCCCGGTCGGCGCCGAGCTGGGCCCCGCCGCCGAGCATCGTGTCCCACACCTCGGCGCGGACCTTCGCCGTCGTCTCGAACGCCTTCTCGATCCGGGCCGCCGCGGCGGTGTCCTTCGCGCGCAGCAGCCGCCGGTTGGCGATCAGCGGCAGGTTCCGGTCCTCCAGGACGATCTTGTCGAACCGGCCGTCGGCCAGCGTGAGCACGTCGAGGAAGCTCAGCCGGACGTCGCCGGCGATCGACTCGCCGACCAGTTCCCGCAGGTCACGCTGCCGGGCGATGAAGCTGACGACCGGGATGGCCCGGGCGCCGAGCCCACCCTCGACGAAGTTCGTGACCTTCTGGACCTCCCGGGAGACGAACGCCTGGTCACCCATGTTGTTCGCGAGCCAGAGGATCAGCTCGTCGAGGAACAGGACGACCGCGTCGTAGCCCAGGTCCTTCGCGTGCCGGGCGATCTCGCTCAGGCCCTGGTCGAGGGAGATGAAGCCCTCGGCGTCCTCGCGCAGGTCACGGTAGGTGTTCGGGAACCAGGTCGAGAGCAGGTCGGAGGTGAGCCGGCGCCGTGCCGCCGCGTCCGCGCCGGTCGGGGCCAGGGCCGCGTCCAGCTCGGCGGCCGTCCAGGAGGCGTCGTCGCCCCACTCGTCCTCCTCGGCCTCCTGGCCTCCGCCCGAGCCTGCGCGGTTCAGTTCCGTGAGGAAGGCCGCGTCGCCGACCTTCGCCCGCAGGCCGCGGGCCTCGTCGAGTAACGCCTCGACCCGGTGCACCGCCGGGATCGGCGCCTCGGGGTGCAGCGCGCGCAGGCGGTCGGCGTAGCCCCCGAGGACCCGCTGCTCGATCGACTTCGCGCCCAGCATGTGGAACGGGACGAGCAGGAACTTCTTGCCGGCCAGGTCGCCGTCGTGCTTGCCGAGCACGGCGGCCAGGTCGTCGAGCGCCCGCGCGGCGGGCTCGCCGCGCAGCAGCGCGTGCAGCACCGCCATGAAGTGCGACTTGCCGGAGCCGAACGAGCCGTGCAGGTAGACGCCCTTGGACGCGCCGGTGCCCACCGCCTGCGCGATCAGCCCGAGCGCCTCGTCGAAGTTGTGCACCAGCCGGTCGGTCAGCACGTAGTCGCGCATCGTCGCGGCCGCGTCGGCCACACCCTCGGTGAGCTTGAGGACGAAGTCGCTGTCCGACGACCGCTGCGGGATGTCGATGACGTCGCGCAGCAGCGGCTGAGACGACGGGCTGGTCATACGGCCCCCGGAGTCGGTCGTGCGAGTACTGGTCTGCGAGTGCGTCGGGCAGGAACGGCGCTCGCCGGATCCGCCCGCATACGGATCGTACGGACAGGGTGTGTCAGGTTGCACGAACCCGCCGAGTGCGGCGGGCACCTCGACCGCGGCGGCGTCCGGGCGTCGGAAGGAAGCGGTGGGCTCGGCTACTGATAGTGGTAGCGGCAGGAGATGATCGTGATCTGGCCGGGCTCGACCGCGTAGACCAGGCGGTGTTCGTCGTCGATCCGTCGTGAGCGCAGTCCCGCGAGGTTGTTGCGCAGCAGCTCGGGCTTGCCGATCCCCTGCCCTTCTGGATCGCGTTTGATGTCCGCGATCAGGGCGTTGATGCGTTTCAGTGTCCTGCGATCCTGACCCTGCCAGTAGAGGTAGTCCTCCCAGGCGTGGTCGGTCCAGGCCAGCTTCACTCGTCAGGGCCCAGCGGGCGTTCGATCGCGTCGCCTGCGCGCCACTGCTCGACGCTTTCCGCCAGCCGCCGCGCGTTCGCGGGCGTGCGCAGCAGGTAGTTGGTTTCCACGATGGCGTCCCAGTCTTCCTTGCTCACCAGGACCGCGTTGCCCCGTTTCGAAACGATCTCCACCGGTGTGTGATCGGTGTTGACCTGTTCGATCAGGGGAAAGAGCGTCTTGCGTGCCTCGCTGGCACTGATCGCCGCGACCATCTGGCCACCTCCCGAGGATCCAATCGTACCGGATATGGTACCAGCTCGGGTGGCCTTCGTCGGCTGACCGCGTCCTCGGCGAGTCCACTCCCCGGCCTGGGGCGGGTCGGCCGCGGACCGGGAGCGGTCCCCGAGCTGCACGTGGAGTACCGACGGGCGCTCGCCCCAGCCTGCCTCGCACTGTCTCGGCAGGTAGGGACACGCCTGGGGTTCCAGGTTCACGACCGGCTGCGGATCAGCCAGGGCGTCGGCGGGCTTCGGACAGTCCGCGGTTCGCGAGCTGGTCGGCGAGCTCGTTGCCGGGATGGCCGGTGTGTCCGCGTACCCACAGCCATTCGATGTCGTGCGCGCCCACGGCGGCGTCCAGGCGCTGCCAGAGATCCACGTTCTTGACGGGTTTCTTCTCTCCCGTCCGCCAGCCGTTCTTCTTCCAACGGGCCAGCCATCCGCTTATGCCGTTACGCAGGTACTGGCTGTCGGTATGGATACGCACAGTCGACGGGCGGGTGAGGGCCTCGATCGCCATGATGGCCGCGAGTAGCTCCATGCGGTTGTTCGTGGTGTCGGCAGGCTCACCACCACAGATGGTTCTCTCATGCCTGCCGTAACGCAGGACCGCACCCCATCCGCCGGGCCCTGGGTTGCCCTTGCAGGCGCCGTCGGTGAAGATCTCGACGACGGCTGCACCGTCGCCGTGCGGTTTGCCGTCTCCGCTGGCGGCTCCCGCCGATCGATCCACGGATATGGGCGACCGGAGCACTACGGGTGGCTTCCGCTCGACACCGTCCGTGATCTGCTCGTTCTGATCGATCAACCGTTGCCTCCAGCCCCTCGGTGGAGGCCAGGGAACACCCCACGACGCGAGTTGTTCGCGGGTCCAGCCTCCTGCCGGCGTTCGCGCGGCCCTTACCCGTCTCATGGGATGAGAGCCGTCAGCCGTCGGCGGGAAACGCCCAGAGATCTGACTCGTTCGGATCCAAGGCGAGGCCCACGTTACCGTTCACGATGAAAGGTGCGGCTCCCGGTGCGGTGGCTCGGTCCTTTCCGGTCCGGGCGTCGAGGATGACCGGGCCGCTCCGCGTCGTTCCATAGACCGCGCCGTGCCAGGCGCTGGTGATGGTGGGTGCCACCCTGTTCGCATCGCTGTCGGGGAGGCCCCACAGCCAGGAGCCCGTAGTGGTGTCGAACGCGGCGGCCCATGGGCTACCGAAGAGCCCCTGATAACAGACGGTCACCGAAGCACCGTCATACTGGCAGTTGACGCCGTTGTAGCTGCCGGTTCTGCGGTCCTTGACCGTCCCGGTGGCGGCGTCCAACAGACTGAGGAAGTTCTGGCTTCCCAGCGTCTGCCCATAGGCAACAACGAGCGATGGACCGCCGGGAAAGATGCTGACGTCGTGCGCGCTCTCGGTGTTCGTCCAACGAACGCCGCCGTCGGACAGGGACAGCCCGGAAACCTTGGCCGGAAAGGACTCCGACGGGACCTCGCCGACTGCGGTGTCGCCGGCGACGACGCGTGCGGCGAAGTCGTCCTGCTTCCAGCGGATCTTTCCGCTGGTCGCGTCGATGGCATAGGTGGTGGCGTCGGGCGAGTCTCCGAAGCGTGAGACCCGGACGAGCACGGTGCGTCCATCGCTCCAGACCGGTGCCGCAGCCAATGCGCCGGATGTCTGGCTCGCCCACTGTTCCAGCGGAACGGTGGCGCGCGAGACCGGTCGGGCGCCAGGTGCCTCGATGCCGACGAGTTCGACGCTGCGATGACCCGGTGTCGTCCCGCTGCCGGGTATGTCGACGATGAAGGCGGCATACACCCGTCCGCTGCCTGACTCAGGTCTGATCGGAGCACCGAGCTGCTGGCCGGTACGTGTCTCGACGACGAGAAGGTGGTCGGTGGCGGCGATGTAGGCGACCGTGCCGACGAGAGCCACCGGAAGGGGCCTTCGTAGGTCGCCGCCGATGTTGAAGGCGCCCTCGCTGGCCTCATCCGGCAGCATTGCCGCGGCGTCCCGGTTGAAGTGCACCGGCGGGTCGTAGCTCCGAGCAGGAGGAAGCGGCCTGTCGGTCGTCGGGGCATCTGCCCCGGCGCCGCCGCGGGACGGACTGGGGTGCTCGATGTCGAAGTCGCCGCCTCCACAGGCAGCCACGAACATGAGTACGCAAGCGATCGATGCCAGTAGCCGAGCGGAGCGGCGCACCGTGCCCGCGCTCCTTTCGTCGGTGAGAGCGACGATGTCGAACATGGAGAGATTACCGCAAAGCGTTGCCGGATGGTTACGTTCTGAGTGGATCTGACGGCTGGGCTGTGACCGACCTGGCCCACGTTGATCGCTCCATCTGCCGCTTCCGCCCCATCGAGATCCAGGCCGGCGAACTCACCCTCACCGCCCCATCACCGCCGCCAATCCGCTACTCGACGCCCTCGACAAGATCGACGGATGTGTTCTGGCGCAGGCGACCTGCGGCGTCCGGCACGATTCGTGCCGCGCGGCCGCGTTCTGCTCGGCGCTATCCCCGGAACAGGGTGACCGGGCGGCCGGCTGGGCTGGTTGTGGCGGTGATGGTCGTGCGCTCGTGGATGGGGGGAGCCGTCGGCCGGCGGTCGAAGAGGAGCAGTACGCCGGTGTCGAGGCCGAGGCGGTCGAGGTATCCGTCGAGCTGGACGAGTGCGGAGCCGAGGGGGTCGGCGTCGCCCTCGGCGCGGACCTTCAGCTCGATGGCCTGGCGCTGCACTGCCTGGGCGCCCTCGGGGCCGCGGTAGGGCCAGGCGACGAGGAGGTCGAGCCGCCCGCGGCCCACGCCGTACTCGCGCAGGACGGTGCCACCACCCGGGGGACCCGACGGATCGCGAAGCGATCTGATGGGAGTACGCACCACCCGCTGGAGGTACGCCTGGAGGACGAGATGGGGAGCGGCCTCGTGGTAGACCTGCTGCGAGACGAGGATGTCGCCGTTGGCCTTCCAGAAGGCGGCGAACTCGGTGAGTAGACGGGTGAAGTCCATCCGGCCGTCGGGAAGCACATAGGCGCGGGGCCGGGGGACGTCGGTGGCGTATTCCAGGACGCCGTCGGTCAGGGCCCGGACGATGACCGTGGAACGTAGCGCGCAGGCCCCGTCCTTCAGGGCGGGGACAGCGCAGCAACGACAGCGTGACAGGCAAAGACGGTATCCTGTTAGCTATGGGGAGCAGGGTGGTGAAGCGGGCGTACCGCTACCGCTTCTACCCGACCCCAGAGCAGGCCGCCCAGCTCGCCCGCACCTTCGGCTGCGTCCGCTACGTCTACAACCGGGCACTCGCCGAGCGGTCTCGCGCGTGGTTTTCCGAACGGTGTCGCATCACGCACGCCGAGACCGACAAGATGCTCACCGCGTGGAAACGGGACCCGGAGACGGCATGGCTCGCCGAGCCGTCGAAAGGACCCTTGCAGGCCACGCTACGGCACCTTCAGTCGGCGTTCGTGAACTTCTGGGAGAAGCGGGCCGGCTACCCGTCCTTCAAGAAGAAGGGCAGGACCCTCGATGCGGCGACCTACTTCCGGAACTGCTTCACCTACCGGAATGGGAACATCACACTGGCCAAGCAGGACCGGCCGCTGGACATCGTCTGGTCGCGTCCGCTGCCCGACGGCGTGGACCCGTCGCAGGTGACGGTGTCGCGGAACAGCCGCGGCCAGTACCACATCTCGATCCTGGTCGAGGAGACCATCACCATCCTGCCTCCGACATCGGGGCAGGTGGGGATCGACGCGGGGATCACGAGTCTGGTCACTCTGTCGACCGGGGAGAAAGTCACCAACCCCCGGCACGAGCGTGCCGACCGGGCTCGGCTCGCACGCGCACAGCGGGAACTGTCCCGCAAGGAGAAGGGCTCGGTGAACCGGGCGAAAGCCCGCGCGAGGGTCGCGAAGGTCCACGGCCGTATCCGGGACCGTCGCCGGGATCATCTGCACAAGCTGTCCACGAGGGTCATCCGCGAGAACCAAACGGTGGTCATCGAGGACCTGTCCGTCCGCAACCATGCGCTCGCACGGGCGATCTCCGACGCATCGTGGTCGGAGCTGCGGACGATGCTGGAGTACAAGGCCGGCTGGTACGGCCGCACCGTGATCGCGATCGATCGTTTCTACCCGAGCAGCAAGACCTGTTCGGCGTGCGGGTCGATCGTCGAGAAGATGCCGTTGAACGTCCGGGAATGGGCCTGCCGCGGCTGCGGCACAGTTCACGACCGGGACGTGAACGCGGCGCGGAACATTCTGGCCGCGGGGCTCGCGGTGGCTGCCTGTGGAGATGGAGTGAGACCGCCTCGCTCCTGAAGCGAGGAGGCGTCCGTTGACGAAGCAGGAACCCGCATCGCGAGGTGCGGGAATCCCCGGCATTCATGCCAGGGAGGATGTCAACTCGTTGTAGATCGGGTTGGCCGGGCGGACAGGCGGGTCCGGGGCGAGCAGGCCGAGGTCGCGGACGTACTGGATGTCGTCGTTCTTCGGCCGCTGCGTCGGCGGGGTGCCGGTGATCAGCGGTTCGATGATGGCGCGGACCCGGGAGTCGTTGAGCTTGTCGACCAGCGAGTCGAGGTGAGTGGCCCGGGTCTGGATGAGGCGCTCCGCAGCCTTCTCCACGTGCTCGGCCGTGATCGGGGTGGGCGCCCGCACGGCCATCCCGACGATGATCTCGTTCGCGAGCGCGTTGACCAGCCAGGGCTGCCCGTCGGTCAGTTCGAACGCCCGCTCGACCGCCCCGTCGGTGAACGGCTGCCCGGTGTCGGACGTGTGCTGACCGTAGAGTTCGCGGATCTCGTCGAGAGTGAAGTTCCCCAGCCGCAGCGACTTGACGATGATGTTGAACGGGCTGGGGCCGCCGAGCCGGTCGGCGTTCCCGCCGCCGGCGGTCCCGGGGACCCGCGGAATCGCGAAGCGATTTCGGGGGTGGCAGTCGCGGAGATCGCGCAGACCGCAGAGAGCGACTGACATCGGGAAGTTCTCGGGCCGGCCGGTGGCGCCGCTGCGCAGCTGGCTGAGCACGCTGATCAGCGTGCGGCCTTCCAGGGCGTCGATCTCGTCGAGGACGAGCACCACCGGCCGCGGGCAGGCCCTCGACCAGGCCGCGAGCGCGCTGCTCAGCAGCGCCCCCGCAGGTGCCTCCGGCCCGGCCGGCGGGCGGAGCTCGGCGGGCAGGGCGTCGGCTGCCCTCTCCTGGAGGGTCCTCAGGACGGCGCGTTCCGCCGCGCCGACGTCGTCGGGCCAGGGCCGCCCAGGCTCGCAGGAGGTCAGCACCGCGGCGTACCGGCCGCTCGCGGTCAGTTCCTGGGCCAGCGCCCGCAGCGTCGTCGTCTTCCCCGTCTGCCGGGGAGCGTGCACGACGAAATAGCCATGCTGCGCCACGAGGCCGGGCACCTCTGGGAGCCGTGCCGCCGCCGGGATCATGTAATGAAGCGCGGGGACGCAGGGGCCAGCAGTGTTGAACCAGCGAGTCATCATGCACCGCCTTCCCTCGGCTGCCAGCACGGACCGATCAGTGCAACTCTACGGACCGCTACCGCAGGTAGACGGGCTCGATGCCTTGCGGATCGCGCGGGTAACCGGGTCGGAGCGTTCGACGGCCATCCTCTCGGATGTGGCCCGGACGTTGGTGCCCTGGTGCTCCCGTCCGGGGCCGCGGGATTTCCGGGAAACGATGCTGGCGTAACTGCGATCGCATGCCCTGCTACCAGGCCGAGTATCGCGGCTCCCCGCGAGGCAACGGCGCATCTGGGCTGAATCCGCTTGCCACGGTGGACTACCTCGTTTGGTCAACAGATGGCCAACTCGGCTATTGATTATCGAACGTCGCGAATCGGATGATCGAGGGATGATCCGGTTCAGGTGTGGTGGGACTACCCTGCGCGGAACGAGCTGTAGAAACGCCGTCAAGGAGGCCGGCCTGCGCTGTCGGCATCACCCGTCGTCGTCGGCGGCGCAGGCCAGCGTGGGTCGCGGCAGAACGCCGACACCGCCGGCACCTCGCCGGAGAACGGCGCCACGCTCTCCAGCGTCGTCGCCTCCGAGCCGTGAGGAGCTGCGGATACGCTCGGCCTCCGACTCGTGCATCGACTTGGTCGCCAATCCCAACCTCCAGGAAATTGTCAGGGAAAGGGCGACCGGATACGTCAGCGAGCAGACGTGGCAGCGGCTTACCCGTACCTGGTCAGGGCGTCGGTGCAGCACCCTTGCAAAGCTGGCACGGGCCATCCTGGAAGGGCGTGACCGACTCCACGAAAGGCTGGGCGAGGCCGCCAACCAGGCCCTTGAACTGCTCAACCGGACGTCCGCCGAACGGCAGTTCGCATCCGAACTGGTGAAGCAGCTGCCGCTGCCGGTGGTCGACGACAACCTGATCGCCACCGCGCGAGGGCTGCAGGTGACGGGCATCGTGGTGTGCGTGGCACGGAGCCGCTCGCTGACGCAGTGCGCATGCTTCACCGACGTCGTGCTCGTCGAGGGGCAGGCCAAGGTCAAGTCCCTGATCACGGCTGGGATGGAGGACTGGGCCGGGCTGGGGGCGCTCGGCGGTCGCTGAGCATCTCCCGCTGCACTGCCGCCGAGCGAGGTGGCGTAGCGGCCCCGCTGTGCCGCCGCGCGACCGCTGTGGCACAGGCCGATCACTATCCACAAGCACTCACCATTTCCGCTGTCTCTTCGCATCTATTGCGATACGGTGCGAAGCTGGTCCGAATGGCATGATGGGGAGCGTAGCCATGGCACGACGCCGGGGATTCGTGGCGGAGCTGCAACGGGACGTGGCACGGCGTCGACGGGAGGCGGAACAGGCACAGCGCGCGGCGGTCCGCGAGGCAGCCCGGATCGACCGTGAGGCGCAGCAGGCCCTGCGCCAGTCCAGGCGCACCCAGGTGGCCAGCGACCGCGAACGTGCGCGGCAGCACGTCCAGGAACGTGAGGCGGACGCATCCGCCCGGACCGCGCACCTGAACCTGCGGATCGCCGAACTGTCCACCGTGTTGAGCTCGTCGTTGGCGACCTCACCGGGGTTCCCGTTCGACGTCCTGCGGCAGACTCCGAACGCCCCGGCGTTCGACCCCGGCGGTCTCGACGTGCCGGCCGCACCACCGGACTGGGCCGACTTCGAACCCCCGGCGCCGGGCGCCGTCGGCCGGGTCTTCGGCGGGGCGGGCCGGTACGAACGGGCGATGGCGCAGGCCGAAGCCGAATACACCGCGGCGTGCGAGGAGCACGCGGTCCTCGATGCGAACCGGCAGCGGCGGCTCGCCGAACGTCGCGCGCAGTACGACCGGATGCTCGCGGAGGAGAAGCAGCGCGTACGGGCGAACAACGCCGAGGTCGACCGGATGGCGGCCGCGTTCGGTGCCGGCGACCCGGAGGTGGTCGTCGCGTACATGGCCGACGTCCTGCAGTCGTCGGTCTATCCCGACGGATTTCCGCACCGGTACCGGCTGCTCTACCGGCCGGACTCGCAGGACCTCGTCATCGACTACGAACTGCCGACCACCGACGTCATTCCCGAACAGCGTTCGTTCCGCTACGTGAAGAAGACCGACGAGACCACCGCGGCTGCCCGCCCGGTACGGGAACGACGGGACCTCTACCGCTCGGTCGTCGCACAGATCGCCCTACGCACGATGCGGGAGGTCTTCGACGGCGAGGGCGTCGACGTCGTGGACACGGTCGTCTTCAACGGCCATGTCTCCACCGTCGACCGCGCCACCGGCCAGGAGATCCGGCCCTGCCTGGTCAGCGTCAGCGCCACCCGCGAGGAGTTCACCGGACTGGTGCTCGCCCAGGTCGATCCCACCGAATGCCTCCGGCGCCTGAACGCCCTCGTCTCTCCGCACCCCTACGACCTGGAGCCGGTACGACCGGTCGTCGACTTCGACCTGTCGTCCTATCGCTTCATCGACGGCATGGATGCCCTCGCCGACCTCGACGGTCGTCCCAACCTGCTGGACATGACACCGACGGAGTTCGAGCATCTCGTCCGGCAGCTCTTCGAGGCGATGGGCATGGACTCGTGGGTCACCCAGGGGTCCCGGGACGACGGGATCGACGCGGTGGCGACGAACGTCGACCCGATCGTCGGCGGGCTGTGCGTGATCCAGGCGAAGAGGTACCGCCATGTCGTCGGGGTGGAGGCCGTGCGCGCGCTGGCCGGGGTGATGGAGGACAAACGGGCCACCAAGGGAATCATGGTCACCACCTCCTGGTACGGAAAGTCGAGCTGGGACTTCGTGGCCCGGCACGGCCGCATCGAACTGATCGACAGCCCTCGGCTCAAGTTCCTCCTCCTCGAACACCTCGATCTGGACGTGCTCATCCCCCTCGACCGCAAGGTCCCCTCTCGCTGACGCGCCCAGGCCCGCCTGGTCATCTGATCATTTGGTGGGCCGGCGGCCGCGGGTGGGGGCGGGTGGGCGCCAGCTCGCCAGGGCGTCCTCGGTCAGGGTGAGCTGGCCCATGGTCTCGGCAAGGAAGGCGTCGTAGACCTCGGCGGGGGAGCCGTCGTAGAGCGGGTCGACCTCGTCGTGCCACTGGCGGACCCAGGGCATGACCTCGCGCAGGCCGGCGACGAGCGGCGTGAGACGGGTGCCGTCCCAGCCGTCGTTGTCGCGGCGGTCGACGATCAGGGTGGCCAGCGCCTGCGCCTGCTCCCGGTGGTCGAAGCCGGCCCAGCCGATCAGCAGCGTCGGGTCGTTGTCGCGGCCGGCCGGCCGGTAGGAGATGAACCGCTCCTTCGGCACGTCGAGCTTGCCCCGGGCCCGCCAGAACGACGTCTTCCGGAAGTCCTTCGGCGCGTACTTCGGCGGAACGGGAATCGCGTCGCGGATCTCCTTGGCCTTCGCCGGGGTCGGGGCGGCGTCCTCGGCGCGCTGCTGCTCCCAGACCGACTCCCAGTCGGCACGCTTCACCAGACCGGTGTCGGCGTAGCGCAGGGCGGCAAGGAACGGGACGTGCTCGTCCTCGACGAGGGCGGCGACGACCTTGGCCAGTTCCTCCCCGGGCCGATAGATCTCGGCGACGGACACGAAGTTCGTGTCGGCGGCCAGCTCGTCGGCGAGCTGGCCGGTCGTCCACAGCCGCGGCTGCACCATGCCGTCGACGTCGGCGAACCACAGGTCACGGTTCTCCAGCCGGTCAAGCAGCCAGTCCCGCAGCGCCGCATCCTGCAGCTTGTCCCAGCCCTCGGTCGCCCACCGCCGCTTGTGCTCGGGCCGCTCGATCAGCCCGATGTTCCGGTCGGACTCGATGACCGCGATCCGCTTCTCGACGAGCGCGCGGTACTCAGTTGGCCAATGCTCGGGCACCTCGGTGATCGGCGTGGAGCCGTGCCGGGTGAACCACTCGGACGTCTCGTCTCCATCGGTGGTCTTCCTGGCGAGGACGATCTCGAATGCCCGCTCACCAAATTTGAGCTCGGGGACGTCGGTCATCGGCAGGGTCAGCTCGTCTGCGAGCAGCCCATACTGCCGGTAGACCTGCCAGTCCAACTCCTCCTGCAGCGCGATCATCCGCGCTCGCGTCGACGCCCACTCCACCTGCGCGTCGGCCAGCCGGGCACGGGTCGGTGCATCGTCGGCGGCCACCGACGCAGGGCTGACCACCGTCAGTCGCTGCGCCAGCCCATCCAACTCCCGCGCCAACTCCAACGGATACTCCGCTGGCAACGGGAACTCCTGCAGCTTGGTCCCAGTGAACTCATAGAATCGCTCCCACGATTGGGATTTGAACCCCTCGTTGACGCCTTGACTGCCTTTGTCGTGGCTGACCTGCTTGAGCCAGAAGCACGCCGTCGAACTGTTCAACACCCCCAACAGTCGCAGATGCTCCTCCTCCGAGGCTCCCGCCGGAAATTTGATGACCGGTGCCGACCGATTGAACACGCTCCCACCCCGATCCAACACAAAGTGGTTGTGGGTGGCTACGAAGGAGAACGCGATCGAGGATGGCGTGTTGTACGCGGACGTAGTGTGCTGCATGTACTCCCACCAGGAAAGCCCGGCATCGGCCATGTTCCCTTGGAAGGTGCGACGCTCTTCGAGGAGGTGACGCAGTGGCCACAGCAGCTTTGGCAACGCCTCGGAGGCGCCTGGTGCGTACGGGTAGAAGATCGCCTCGTCCGGGCATGATGACCAGTCGCGGACAATTTCACCGACCAGCAAAGGTCTTAGGATCTCGCCACCGTTCCCAGGACGATCCACGAGTCGGGCAGGTCGCACGAACGCCTCGTCAGCCCCGGCGCGGATCGCACGTCCCACTGGAGGTGAGATCCGATTGGCGAGTTTCGTTGTGCCGTCTTCGATCGCCTCGACCAGATCTGCGGTACCGCCTCCGCCGAGAATCCAAGGGTAGACGGCGAATTCCTGGCGTGGCCGATCGGTCACGCTGACCCATTTACTCTGGGATCCAGGCAGGCTGAGTTGGGACACGATCGCGTTCCATACCAGCCCTTCGCGAGCGTTGGTAGGCGCGGCTGGCTCCCCACGAATACCCAGAACGGCCCTGACGGTCGAGGCGCGGTGCGATCGGTTGCGTCGCCCAGCGAGAATGACGGTCGGTGTGCCGTGGCCAGGAATGTAGGCGCCAGACGTGTCAATCACATGTGTGAGTTCCGTGCTGCGTGGAAAGAAAACCTCGATGAGTTTTTTGCCGAACTCGCGCTTCACGAAACCATTGCCAACTATCTCGCCGACGCGGCCGGCGCCACGGCCGTGCTCGTCTGCGAGTTTCGCCAACTCGAAGAATTTTTGCGTGAAAGGAACGGTTAGCTGATAGGTGCCCGAGCAGGTGTTGTACAGGCCCCTGTATAGATCATTGATCTTCTTGTCTTTGACGGTGATGTATGGTGGATTAGCGACGACGACATGGTATTTGTCGTCCTCGAGGATGCCCTTATGTTCGTGTAGGTCTTCGGTGGCGTAAGAGAATTCGGCGAGTTCGTCGCGCGCTTCACCGAAGAGATCGAGTTGGCGGCCCTTGAGTAGAGAGTCACCGACGGCCACATGCAGCGAGAACGTGTAACCCGCCGCAGATGCAAGCGTCTCCAGTCCGGCGGCGCGCAGTGCGGCGACGATGAGACGGAACCGAGAGATCGCCACCGCATACGGGTTGATGTCCACTCCGTGGACAGCGTCCAACGCGAGGCCCACCCGTTCGAAGACGTCCTTCTGCGGGTCTGGTACGAGCCGGTCCCATTCGCCGAGGACGCGGTGGAAGGCTCCGAGCAGGAAGTGGCCCGATCCGCAGGTCGGGTCGATCAGCTTGAAGTCCTTGAGGCCGTCCACGTCATACCCGAATTCCTCCAGGGCCGGGGTCAGGGTCAGGTCGAGGATGAACTCCTCGACGAACTCGGGGGTCTGGAGGAGGGCGTACTTCTTGCGGACGTCTTCGGAGAGGTCCTGGTAGAGGTCGCCGAGGAAGCGGGTGTCCCAGTCCGGGTCGGTGAAGTCGTGGACGAGCTCCCCGGACTGGCGTACGCGCCAGAAGGTGATCAGGTCCTTGGCCGCGTCGTGGGTCACCGGGATCTGGAACAGCGCGTTGTGCCGCTCGTCGAACAGTCCCGCCCCGACCGGCACCTTCGAGATCTCGCCGAAGGCGGCGAGCAGCCAGTCGCGGGCGGTCAGTTCCGGCTGCTGGACGTAGAACTCGTGCAGCCGCTCCTCGGCCAGCGTGAGCCGCGCCTCCGGCCCGGCCAGGTACGGGTCGCCGATCAGCCCGTTGTCCTCGCAGAACCGGACGAACACCGTCCCGAGCACCCACGCGACCGCGGCCTGCGTGACCCGCTCGCCCAACCACGCCGACCAGGTGGCCGCCGTCCGGCCGACCTTGAACGCCCGGTCGTACTCGGCCCGCAGCCGCGCCCCGACCTCGGGCACCGCGTCGACCTGGGCCCGCAGGTCCTTCTCCAGCACCTTGACCTGCTGCTTAGCGTCTTTCAGCAACGCCACCCGGTCGATCACGCCTTACCCCCAGCCACCCAGCCCGCCATCGGGTTCATCTGTCCCCGCTCCATCGGGAGGAGCGGGGACAGATCCGATGCTAGGGGCAGTATGGTGCGTCACCGGAGCGCCATGCCTGGGGCAGGCCTACTGCTATGACGGTGCCCGGGTCGACCGGCGGGCAGGCGGCAGGACCAGCCGGGTGATACTGATCGAGTGGCCGGACGGGCTGATCTGGGTCGTCAGGGGCCCGGCGGGGGCTGCTGCTGGCTGCGGTCTCTGGTCGAAGATCACGATGTGGCCCGAGGACAGGTCCAGGTGGTTCAGGTAGTCGTCTAGCTGAACGATGGCGTCCTTGAGCGGGTCGGCCTTCCCGGGACGCTGGGTTTTCACCTCGAACACCTCGCGCTGCTCGGCACGGGTGCCGTCGCGGGCTGTGTAGCGCCAGCGTAGGTAGAGGTCGGCGCGTCCCCGGCCGTTGGCGTACTCCCGGAACACGTCGCCGTCACCGTTGACGGCCCGGTCGAGCCAGGCGAACAGGAAGGCATGGGGGAGCGCCTCCTCGTACGGCCTTCCGTCGCCGAGCATCTTTCCGTGCGTGCGCCAGAATGCTGCGAGCCCGGTCAGCGCGCCCGGGACGTCGAACCGGCCGTCGGGCAGGACGAAGTCCCGCGCCGTGGGAAGCACGGCCGGGCTGGGGACGACCTGCTCGGCGAGTGCCCGGGAGATCACCTCCGCGTAGATCGGATTGGCGATCCGCGGGCCCGCCTCGTCGCCTTCGGTGATCAGCCCGAGATCGCGGACGAAGGACCGGTCGTCGGAGTACTCCAGGTCAACGGGCTGCTCCGAGCCGGCGAGGAGCGGCAGGAGAACCCTCTGCACCTCCGGCTCACGTAGCCGGCGCACCAGGGAGTCCAGGTGGCTCGGCCGGGCCTGGATGACCCGCTCCCGGGCGGTGTCGACCTGCTCGACCGTGACCGGCTCCGTCGCCGGGATCTTCATCCGGTCGACGATCTCTGCTGCCAGCGCGTTGACCAGCCAGGGCTGACCGCCGGTCAGCGCGTACACGTGCTCGACGGCCTCGTCGGTGAAGACGCGGCCGGCCTCGGCGGTGTGCTGGCCGTAGAGCTCCCGCACCTCCCCGAGCGTGAAGTCCCCGAGCCGCAGCGACTCGACAATGATGTTGAAAGGGCTGGGTCCGCCTGACCGCTCCGGATTACGGCCAGAGGCGGTGCTTTTGTAATCTCGGACGTCTCGTAGCCCGCAGAGGGCGATCGAGGCCGGGAAGGCGCCGGGGCGGTCCTCGAAGCCCTCGCGGATCTGGCTGAGCACCGAGACGAGTGTCGCCCCCGTGAGAGAGTCGATCTCGTCCAGAAAGAGCACGAGCGGCTTGGGGCAGGACTCGGCCCAGGCGGCGAGCGAGCTGCCGAAGAGATCACCATCCGGGCCCTCGGGCCATGCCGGTGGGCGCAGGTCCGCCGGAAGGCCGAGCCGGGCCTCTCGGCTGGCTTTCGCGAGGATGGCGCGGGTGGCGCCGCCTATGTCGTCACCGAAGGCCGCGCCGCTCTGCAACGAGAGCTTCACCGCCGCGTACTTGCCGCTGGCCGTCAGCTCGGCCGCGAGTGCCCGCAGCGTCGTCGTCTTCCCGGTCTGCCTCGGTGCATGCACCACGAAGTAGTTCTCGCGCGCCACCAGACCCGGCACCTCGGGCAATCGCGCCGAAGCCGCGATCATGTAATGTTTCCCCGGCACACAGGGTCCAGCGATGTTGAACCAGCGCGCCGCCACTGACCGGCCTCCTACGCCGCAAAGACCATGACCCGATCACCCGCCACTCTACGGCGGCGGGTGATCGTAGGGCGGCGCGCTACGACGCTGCCAGGCTGGGCTCGTCGCCCGCCGCGCGGTGCAGGTTGCCCACCCAGGAGTCCGGCAGCGGCACCCAGTCGCTGCCGGTCACCAGCTGGACGAGCGCGCCGTCGAGGCGTGGTGGCAGGCTCGGCTCGGTCGTCGGGCAGAGCAGCCACAGCGGACGGCCGCCGGCCCGCGTCCGGGCCCGCTCGGCGAGGGTGAACAGCACGTCGAGCCCGCGGCCGTCGTAGCGGCCGAAGACGCCGGCGTCGTGCAGCAGCAGCGGCGCGGGCTGCCCGCCCGGCCCGGTCCGGCCGGCGGGGGCGTCGAGCAGTTCGGTGAGTAGCGGCGCGGCTCGTTCCCAGGCGAGCCGCACGTACTCGGCGAGGTTCGCGGCGGCGCGGCTGCCGGGTTCGGCGGTGTCGGCGCGCAGGATCGTCGCCCACGTCGGCCTGGGCTTCGGGTCGACCTCGGCGTGCAGGGCGTCGAGGAACACGGCGGCGACGTCGACCGGTTCGGCGGCGAACCGGTGCGGCTTCGCCAGCTCGGCGCGCGCCGTCAGGTAGTGGCTGCGCCGGACCGTGAGCGCCCGGAACCCGCCGGTCTCGGCGGCCGCGGTCAGGCGCTGCTCGGCGGTCGCGGCGGCGACCCGGCCGGGGCTGTCGTCGGCCAGCGCCGAGCGGCCCGCCCGGGCACCCAGGCCGGTGGGCTGGCGGACGACCGGTGTCGGCCGGGAGCCGCGGCCCGTCGAGGAGAGCAGGCCGTGCGGCTGCCGGTAGCCGCCGCGGGCGTGGTCCCACTCGAGGGTGAACCCGGCGTCGCGCAGCGGGCCGTCGAGCCGCGGATGCGGTGGCAGCTCGGTGTCCAGCCCCGGGAACCGGGCCAGCACCCGCTCGTGGATCGTCTCGACGAGCAGTGGATCACGTTCGGCATGCTCGTCGGACCCGGTGGGCTGCGCGGGGATGCCGCCGGGGCGGGCTGGGAGGAGGACGCCGGCTTGGGAGAGCCGCAGCGCCCGGACGAGGCCGAGGGCGCGCGGGTAGATCTCCAGGCGGGCGTTGGTCGCGGCGGTGCGGGACGCGGCCGCGGCCAGCCCGACGAGGCGCGGCGCGGTGAGCGCCGGCATCCCGTCCGGGCTGGCCGCGGCGAGCTCGCGCAGCACGGTCGCCGGGCTGGGGAGCTCCTCGGCCTTCGCCAGCCGGTCGGCGACCTTGCCGAGCGCCACCGCGTAGTCGAGCAGCGCCGGCGCCGACGGGGTGGCCGGGCCGTCGGCCTCCGTCACCTCCAGGGCGACCAGAACCCGGTCGCTGTCCTTGTACTTCCGCCGGGCCATCCGCGGCTCGGCGTCGAGGTCGACGGTCTCCAGCGCGGCCCGGACGACCGCCGCCGCCCGCGCCCGCGGCGCGCTCGTCCCCGGGGAGCTGCCCCGGCGGGCGAGCACCGCGGTGACCAGCTCGTCGAAACCCATCACCCGGCCGGCCTCGGCGAGGATCTCCACCAGCTCGCCGTGCACCGAGCGGACGGCGGCGTCGGCGTGCCAGGCCTTGCGTCGCGCGGTCAGCACCTGGGCGATCCGCCCCGGTGTCACGCCGACCCGCTCGGCGACCAGCTGCTGCCCCGGCCAGAGCGGCAGGTCCGGCACCGTGCCGGCGGCGTCCGGCAGGCCGAGCAGCAGGCGGGTCGCCTCAGCCTCGGTGGTGGCCCGCGCGGAGCGGGGCAGCAGCTGGCCGGCCACCAGCTCGACCGGCATCCGGGCGTAGTCCGTCGCCGTCGTGGGCTGGGCCGCCGTCGACGCGCCCGCCGGCGGGCCCTGCGGAGCCGGGGCGAGCGCGCGGCGCCACTGCCGGATCCGGGTCTGCAGCTCCTGGCGGGTCTTACCGGCCAGGCCGGGCAGGCCGATGATGTCCTTCGAGCCGAGGTCGAGCAGGTCGCCGACGGTCGTCGAGTCCAGCCGGTGCGCCGCCGAGACCGCGCGCGGTGACAGGCCGGCCTGCTCGAGCGGCGTGGCCTCGGTCGCCTGGGCCGCGGCCTGGTCCGGGGTCAGCGGTTGCTCGCCGGCGGGCGGGTGGACGCTCGGCACCGGCGGCGTCGAGTCGGCGGCGCGGAAGACGGCGAGCCAGGCGTCGCGCATGTCCTTCAGCGAGCCGAACCGCTTACCCGCGTCGCGGTCAAGCGCGCGCAGGAAGAAAGAGGTGAGGCCGGCTCGGATCGCCGGGTCGAACGCCTCGGTCGCCACCGTCGGCGGGCCCTCGGTGAACCGCGCCTCGGTGGAGCCGTCGCCCCACAGCGGCAGCTCGCCGGAGGCCATCTCGTGCAACGTGACCGCCAGGGCGTACCGCTCGGCCTGGTCGTCGTAGGTGGTGCGGGTGCCGGCGCCGAGGAACGGGTCGAGGTAGCGGGGCGTGCCGGCGGCCGTGTCGCGCACGGAGTGGTTGGCCAGCGAGAAGTCGATGAGCACCAGCTGCCAGGTCCGGTTCGTCCGGCGGCGCAGCACGATGTTGTCCGGCTTGAGGTCGCGGTGCGCGACGCCCTCGCCGTCGAGGTAGTCGACGGCGACGAACAGGTCGCCCGCGAAGGTGTCCAGGTCGTCGACCGAGAGCCGGCCCTCGCGCAGCTTGCGGGCCATGGTCTGCTCGCCCGCGTGGTCGAGGACGAGCACGGTGCGCCCGCCGATGACTAGGGTGTCCTGCCGGGCCAGCCTGATCACCCGCGAGTCGCGCAGCCGGCCCAGCACGTCCGCCTCGTGCGCAAGCCGCGGCGCCCGCTCGTCGGAGAGCGCGACCTTCAGGACCTCGTCGCGGTTCGTCTTCTCGTTGCGCGCGAGGAACGCGCGGCTCGTCGAGCCGGTACCCAGCCGGCTCCTGATCCGCCACTCCCCGCCGACGAGGTCACCGCGCTCGGCCTCCAACGGGTCCAGCTCCGGCGCCGGCTCCGCAGGCAGGTCGATTGTCGGCGTGGTCGCGCTCTCCGGTGCCGCGCTCTCCGGTGCCGCGCCGGCCGGCCCTATGACGTCGTCGACGACGAGCTGCAGCCAGTCGAGGAACTCGCCGACGGTGGCGAAACGGTCCTCCGGCTTCGCCCGGGTGGCCAGCGCGACCAGGTCGTTCGCCGTCTCGGACAGCGAGTCGACGACCGCGGACGGGTGCAGCCCGCCGGCCTCGGCGAGCCGTGCCTTCAGCGCGTTGCGGGTCGGCGCGGGGGCCTCACCGGTCAGGATCAGGTAGGCGAGCGCGCCCAGGCCGAACACGTCGATGCCGACCGGGTCCGGGTACGGGGCGTCGACCTCGGGGGCGAGGTAGCTCTCCGCGGCCCGTTCCAACTGCGGCAGGAACCGGTGCGCGGGCTCGATGGCGAGCGCGACCGAGGTCTTCGTCATCGAACCGGTCAGCTGCCCCGTCGACGCGTCGATGTCGCGGGCCGCCGCCTGCCAGTCGCTGATTACAAGCCGGGGGGAGAGCCAGCGCCGCTCGCTCTCCGCCTGGTCGTCGCCGCGGCGGGCGGCCGGCACGACGAGGACGCTGCGGGCCGCGAGCGTCCGGTGGTAGAGGTGGCGGCCGTGTGCGTAGTCGAGTGTCTCGGCGAGCTCGCGGATCATTCGCAGCCGGGTGCCGGCGTCGAGCCGGTCGCCGTAGCGGGCGAGGTAGTGGTCGAGGCGCATCTCGTCGGGGTGGTGCCGGAAGATCAGCGCCGGGCCGGCCTCGTGCTGCTCCAGGCCGTCGATCTGGACGATGCCCTGGTGGTCGATGCCGTTGAGGACGAGGAACTCGCGCTTGGCCGCCGCCTCCCGAGTCCGGCGCTCGGCCTCGGCCGCGCCCGTCTCCACCAGGTAGATCCGCACGCGACGGCGCGCGGAGCTCATCTGGGTGTGCCGGGCGTGGTAGTCCTGCCACGTCGGGCCGGACTCGAAGGCCGGGAACTCCAGCTCCCAGGCGCCGACGCGCTGGTGGCGCCGGCTGCGCGCGATCCCGGCGGCCGGGAGCAGCGTCGCGAGCCGCCTGGACGTCTCCGGGCTGATCCGGTGGCGTTCGTCGCGCAGCGGCGCGTCCAGCAGACCGGACCAGATCGACGGGAGCGCACCCGCGGTGCCCGCCCTGACCGGGGCGCCGCCGCCGGCGGGCTCCGGGCCGAAGATCCCGTGCAGCTGGAAGTCCGGCAGCTCGACCTTCAACGTCCCGTTCGAGAGGAAGACCGCCGGCTGGAAGAACGGCATCCGCAGCCTGCCGAGCCCCTGCGCGCGGGCCGCGGTCTCCAGGAGGTGCTTGAGCTCCTTGGACTTCTGGTTCGCGAGGATCAGCGGATTGTCGAAGATCAGGTCGCCGCCGGACGGCCGGTGCTGGACCCAGTTCGACCCGGAGGCCGTCAGCCGGCCGGCCCAGCTCTTGATCTCGACGAGGTACACCCCGCCGCGGGCGACGACGAGCAGGTCGACCTCGCGCAGGTGCCCGGTCGACGCGACGAAGGTGAAGTTCGACCAGGCCCGGTACGGCTCGGCGTCCGGCAGCAGTCGCTGGACGTGCTCCAGTGCCTCCCGCTCATGCGGGAACTGTGACGCCGTGACCGTCGTCCAACGCCTGTCCTGCACCCCGTCTCCCCGCTGCTCCCGCCGCCACGCTCCGAACGACGACCCCCGCTGCCCCAGCCCGCGACACTAGCCCAACTGCACGAACCTACTTACACGGCGAGCTTCTTGAGCATTCCGTGGAGCTGCTTGATCTGACGGTTCTCCTCGGCGGTCAGCGGCTCCGTGCGGAAGTGCGCGACCGCGTTGCGGATCTTGCGGACATCGTCGAGGAGCTCGATGAAGGCCGTCTGGTCGACGAACGGCCAGCCGAGCTTCTGCCAGTTCGCCGGCACCTTCAGCAGGTACTTGTAGTTTCCGAACATCATCTCCGCGACCCGGTCGGTCTTCTTCCCGGTGGCCTTCAGGACGGCCGGGTCGTGGTCGAAGATAGGCGTGAGCAGGCCACGGATGAGCCGCTCGATCTCGCCGATCACGAAGAACGGCCGGGCGAGGTCACCGAAGCGGGTCGCGACGTCGGCCATCGTGACGATGCCGCAGATCTCCCCCTGCTGGTTGCGGACCAGGACGTAGTCGGACGCCGTGATGGTGGCCAGCGCCGCCAGCAGGCTGTCCGTGTCGTGGACGACCTGTACGTCGTTGTAGGTCGCCTTCGCGAGGGTGGGCGCGTGATCGTGCGCGTACAGCATCGCGACGGACTGCCAGGTCACGACCCCATGGAGATGGGACGCGCCTTCCAACACCGGGATCTGCGAGTACTCCCACTGGAGCATGCAGGTGATCGCCTTGTGGAGGCTGTCCCTGGGCCCGACGGTGCAGAGCTCCCGATGGTCCGACAGCAGGTCGCCGACCCGCAGCGTCCCGCCAGGGAGTTCCTCGTCGGGGTACTCGCCCGCCGCCTCCTGCCCGGCCGGTTCCTCCTGTCCGCTCGGTTCCTCCGTGCCGTCGTCCGCGGCCCGCTGCGGCGGGATCTCATCGGGTGATGCCGTGGTGTCGTCGGGTGAAGGTGATGGGTCGGGCACCTCGGTGGCCGGCGCGTCCTGGGGATTCGCGCTGGGTGGGCCGTCGTCCTGAGCTGGTCGCGAGACCGGAATAATCTTGATCTGGGTGTCGAGGGGGCCAGCCTCGAAAGTCGGCTCGGTCGCCAGCCGGGCCTGGGAGAGCTGAACGCGGATCGCGGAGATCGCCGCGGGGCTGCGGACGCCGTAGTCGAACCGTTCCAGCAGCTGCCGGATCGTCAGCTCGCTGTCGACCAGCGACGTGAGGATGTCGTCCATGCGGGTTGCTCGTGGTCTCTGTGTGTCGGGCGGTCAGCCGGCTGAGACAACAGGGGAGGGCGTCTCCCGGCCCGTGGGCTTGCCCATCGCCTTCTCGATCAGAGCGAGCAACTTCTGGATCCTGTCCTGGTAGAAGGCGTCGAAGTCGTTGGCTCGCAGTGTTTTCGGATCGATCCGTTGCGAGTCGACAAGATCATCGATCCAGTCGGCCGGCAGGCCTGACTCGCGGGCGAACATCTCGAGGTAGGTCGCCGGAGAGCGCCCGCCGATCGTCTTGGCCGCACGCAGCGAGAGGGGCGTCTTGTTGATCACACTGGTCATCCGAGGATCCTTGGTTCCGGCGCGATCGAACCAGGCCTTCGGGAAGATCTGCCTGAAGTCGACCGTCTCGGTCACCAGAGTGTCGGCGTTGATCGGCGCGTCGGTCGCGTACCAGTCGTAACAGCCCTGCTGCAACAGCAGCGCGAAGACGCCCTTGTAGGCGGCGCTGACCTTCGTCGTCATGGTGTGCAGCCGCTGCTCCTGGAACGCCGCCTCGGTGACGGTGTCCGGGTTCCTGCCGGTGCCGTTAACCCAGTCGACCACCTGCTCGACGTCCTTCGGGAACCGGCTCTCGGTGGTACCGCCGTAGAGCTCGCCGAACACGCCACACCAGTACCAGCGGACGATCTTCTCGTGGGTCTCCGGCCGGTCGGTGGCCGCCCCGAGGACGGTCCTGATCGCCGCCAGCGGCACGAGCTGTGTCCGGTACGGCAGTTCGCCGCTACGGAAGACGCACTGGCCCTGGAGAAAGTCGCCGGCCCAGGCGAGCGCCTCCGTAACCGCCGGCGACCATTTCCGGTAGTCAGCCAACGGGAGCGTCAGCAGGTCCCTGCGCTTGCACCGGATCGACGGCGCGTCCGCGGTCCGTCGCGGATGCTCGGCGAGGTAGCGGTGGCGCTTGTGGTAGCTGATGACCAGCATGAGCGCCTGCAGGAAGTCGATGTTCTTCAGATCCTCCAGGACCGGGTACTTCTCGCTCAGTCCTTTCGAGATGCCTTCCCAGTCCTCCTGAAGGTTGAACTCCGAACCGTGCGTGGACGTGTACCCACGGTTGCCGGCGTAGGTCGCCGTGAGCAGTTCGAAGACGTTCAGGACGAGCCCGCCGGTGTTGACCTTCTCGAACACCGTGCAGACGGCCTCGTTGCTCGTCTCCTTCGGGAGCTTGACCCAGGGCACGCGGAACTGATTGATCCTCTTGAGTACCTCGCCGTTGAAGCGCCCCCAGGTGCGTCTCCGGTCGTCATCTACTGCGTAGATCCATCCCCAGTCATTCGTCTCCATCGAGTCCAGGCTGAGGTTGAGCGGGAACATCCCCGCTGCGCACTCCTTCTCCCGGCTGCTCAGGTCGATGACGTCGTCGGGCCCGGAGCCCCGGCGCAGCAGCCGGCTCGCCGGCACGGAGACGATGGCCTCCTCGCGCTCGTCCTCGCTGCCGATCGCCCGGACGATGTCGATGTAATACCAGACCGACAGCTCGTTGTGTCGCTCGTCCTCGGTCTGCACGGGCTCGCGGGAGACCAGCGCGTGGTAGAGCGAGGTGAGGCGCTGCTGCCCGTCCAGTAGCAGATGCGCGGGGACCTCTCCGTCGGGAACCTTCGTGCCCTCCAGCGGGCGCGCCTTGAACTGAGCCTCACCGCCGGTCTCCAGCGACATGATCACTCCGAGCGGAAACTCCCGGGTGACCGTCGCGAGCAGCGAACGGATCCGCTCGTCGTCCCACTTCCACGCCCGCTGGAAGTCCGGGAGCTGGATCTTGCCAGTGGACACGTCCTTGAGCAGCGTCTCGAGGAGGGTGTCGTGCACCGCCACCGTGCGTTCCCCCTGTCACCAGATGGTCGCCAACCGTTGGAGTGTCTCCACGCTCCGCGCTGGCGATCGAACTGTATCGACTCGACAGCGCACAACACGACACGTCAGATACGAAGGCGGACATGTCGGTAGCGGAGGCGAAGCCGGCGAGCGGGCGCCGAGTTGCCGACCCCGGACCGCGAAGTCCCAGAGGTGTCAGACCGCCGAGCAGATGCGGGCCTGTCGCGACGCCGACGATCACCGTCACCGTACGGGCCGAAGTGCCCGAGACCCGCCAGGTTCACGGAGCGCCTGTTCGAGTCGGTAGATGATGTAGCGGTCGGCGTGGTCACTGGGCATCGCCCCTGGCCAAAGCCCGCGTGGTGACCGGTCGGACAGTGATTTCAGGGTCAGCAACCAAGATCAATCGGTTCGGATGCTGGTGCGCAGGGTCGACCATGTTGCGGCCGTGCGAACCGCCTCCGCCTGGCCGAGGTGCTGGTGCGGGGGCCGGGCGGGCGGCGGCGACTTCGGAGGACACCCGCGGTCGCCACCGGGAGCCGCCGGGTCAGCGCCAAGAACGTGCAGGGAGGGGGAGGCCCTCCGTCTGCCGCTCATTCGACGGTGTCGCCCTGGTCGTCGGCGCGTACGGCGGTTGGCCGGGCCGCCTCGACCTCGGCAGAGTCGATCGTCGGCTCCTTCGTGTGGTCAGGTGTCGTCAGGTGCCGGAATACGGCAGCCGCATGCCGATGGTCTGAGCGTCGCGCGCGGCGGCCAGGTCGAACTGTCGGGCTTCGTCATCATGCCCGGCGCGGCGTAGCGCCTGGGCGAGCCGCCGCCGGGAACGGATGACGAACGGCACCCCGCCGGTCTTTTCGGCAAGCGCCAGCGACGACCGCAGGGCGGCAATGGCTTCGTCCACCCGGCCCAGTGCCAGGGCGAGCCCGCCCCGGTACAGGGCGGCGGGGCCCATGCAGGTCAGGCCGAGAACAAAGGTCACCAACGTCTCGCCGTACCCCGCGATGCGGTCCGCGAGGCCGGTCGCCCAGTCGGCCATGTCCGGGACCGCGTCGACGACCTGTGTCACGATCTCGGCGAGAATCACGACGTAGACCGGTTCCATGGCACCCGGAGCGACGTCGGCCAGGTCCGGCCGGACGAGGCGGCGGACCTCACGTGCCGCAGCCTCCGGGCGTCCGGTCTCCGTGAGCGCGAGGGAGCGGATCAGCGCCCACTCGGCGATCATCTGTTCCTCCATGTCGTACACCTGCGGGAGGAAGTCGCCCATGGTGCCGCGGTCCCAGGCGGTGATGCCGTGAATTGTGGTGGCGGACTGGGTGAGCGCGTTGATCGCCCCGGGCGTCACGCCCGGTAGTGACCCGCCCAGTACGGCCGCGACCTCGGCGGCCTGGTCGTACCGTCCGGCGTAAAGGTGATGCATCGCCTGCCAGCAGCGGTCCAGAAGGTCGAAGTCAGGGTCACGCACCTGGCGCAGCCGCCGGCTGAAGGCGGCTGACTCGCCCTCCGCGGCTTCGACCCGGCCCAACTCCCAAAGGACAGCCCGACGCAGGTGCCGGGCCACCAACTCGCCGCCGGGCGGGCCGTCGGCCGTCGCCAGCAGCGTGTCGGCAATCGCCAGCCGAAGGCCGGCGTGCTGCGGTGTCCAGGCCGCGAGCGCCCGGGCGATCAGCAGACCGGCGGGTTCATCGGTCGTCCCGGGTCGGGCCGCGCGCTGACCGGCGAGCACTTCGGCTGCCCGCAGGATGAGACGGCTCGCCGCTTCCGGCTCCCCGTAGCACGCGCGGACGGCCGCCGCGGCGAGCAGCCGGAAGCGGAGGTCCTGTTCGGTCGCGGGCAGCGCGGCCGCCGCGGCATCCAGATCGGCGATCAGGCCCGGCACGGGAACGTAGAACAGGGAGCTGTAGCCGCCGACCACGTCGCCGGCGCGGGTCAGGGTCGCGAGTCCCGCGCGGACGGTGTCGCCGTTCGCCGTGGCGATCCGGGCGGCCTCGGTGAGCACCTGCTGTGCCTCCGCGAAGTCGGCGGACCGACGCAGCGCCTCGCCGCGGATCACCATCAGGTCGACCAGCAGGTCAGGATGGTCCCCGGGGACGAGGTCGAGACCATGGCCGGCGAGCGTCGCCGCGTCCTCGAACGCGAACTGCGCGAGCGCGGCCCGCGCCGCGGTCGCCTGCGCCTGTGCGGCGCGCAGGTCGGTATGTCCGGCCGCGGCGGCGCGGAGGTGGTGCGCGAGCACTGCGGCTGGCACCGACGCTCCCTGGTGGGCCACCAGGGCGTCGGCGACGAGGCCGGCCAGGCGGGCACGCTCGGCCGTTCCCATACCGACCAGCACGGCCTCCCGGACGATGTCGTGGGCGAACCGCAGTCGGCCAGGGGCGGGCACGTCGGCCAGCCCGGCGGCGACGGCGATGTCCACCGCGTCGAGCGCGGCGGCCTGGGTCATGCCGGCGGCGGCTGTCACCACCGGCAACGCCGCCTCGCGGCCGACCACGGCGGCCGCCGCGAGGAGGGTCGTCATTGCGGCGGGCATCGCGGCCAACCTCGCGAGCACGGTGTCCCGCACCCCGGTCGGCAGCGTGCCGGCCGCCGCGGCCTGGTCGACAGAGGTGGTCGCCGCCAGTCGGGCGAGCTCGACGACGAAGAAGGGATTGCCGGCGGTGCGGTGGCGGACCGCCTCCGCCTGTTCGGGGGTGGGCGCCATCCCGCTCACGGCGCCGAAGAGCCGGCCGACGTCCGTCGGCGGGAGCCCGGCCAGCTCCACCCTGGTCAGGGCGGGGTGACGGGCGAGCACGCCGAGTAGCCGGCGGAGGGGCTCGCCGTCCTGCGGCGACTGGCCGCGCCCACCTGCTGGGACGGCGGCGCCGAGATCGCCGTCGTCGGCGTGATCGCCTGGGACGGCCTTCCCGCCGCGCTCCGGGCGGAAGCTGCAGACCAGCAGCACAGGGACGTCCGTCAGTTCACTGGCGAGGATCTCCAGCATCGCGATCGAGGCCGGGTCGGCCCAGTGGAGGTCCTCGAGCAGCGCCAGCACCGGACCGGCGGAGGCGAGATCGGCCAGATGGCGGCCGATCGCCAGCGCGACCTCGAAACGGACCGGACCGTCACCGTCCCGGCTCGCACCGAACGCGCCCACCACTTCCGCCGGGAGGCCACGCAGCAGCTGCCGCCATGGCCAGTAGACAGGGGCGCCGGAGACCTGCGTGCAGCGGCCCCAACGGACCTGCGCCGGTACCCGCCGGGCGAGTTCCTCCAGCAGCCTGGTCTTGCCGATGCCAGCCTCGCCGGACAGCAGGGCCACGCCGGTCGCCCGCTCGGTGGCGGTCCGCTCCCACGCCTGTTCGAGGGCGGAGAGTTCCCGGTCTCGGCCAAGCAACGGCAGCCGGCCGCCGGCGGCCGCGGGGGCGGTCGCGGCTGCCGGCCTCGTGCCGGAAGCGGCGCCCGGCGAGCCGACCCAGGGGTATGCGGTGCGGGGGATGCCAGGGCGGGGGATGCCGGGGCGGATCAGCCCGGCATCCTGCCGCAGGATCGCGGTCTCCAGCTCCCGGAGCTCGGCCCCCGGCTCGAGACCCAGATCGCTCGCGAGGGTCTGCCGTGCCTGACGAAGCACGGTGAGCGCGTCGGCCTGCCGGCCGCTGCGGTACAGGGCGGTGGCGAGCTGGGCGTGTAGCCGCTCCCGCAACGGGTGCTGGCCCGTCAGGACGCGCAGCTCACCAATCACCGCATCGTGTTCGCCCAGGTCGAGCCGGACGGCGAGAAGGTCCGCCCGGACGGCCATCTGGTCCTCCGCCAGCTTCACCCGCGCCGCCTCGGCTGCCGCGTGGCCCTCCAGGTCGGCGTACGGCTCACCCCGCCAGAGGGCGAGAGCACGCTCCAGATGAGCGCGGGCGCCGCCCGGATCCCCACCGTCGAGCGCTCCCCTGGCCAGCGCCCGCAACTCGTCGAGGTGCCCGGTGTCGAGATCGGTGGGGGAGATCGCGAGGGCGTAGCCGGAGCCCCGGGTGACGAGCAGCCGGTACGGCGGGCTGACCTTCGGCTCCAGGACCCGGCGCAGCGCGGACAGGTGTGCCTGCAGCGTGGACCGCGCGGCGGGCGGTGGTTCCCCCTGCCACAGCTCGTCGGCCAGCGCGTCCGCGGTGACGGTGACGCCGGGCCGTAGCAACAGGAGGGTGATCAGTTCCCGGCGCCGCCGCGGGCCGAGCTCCAGCGGGGAGCCGTCGCCGGCGGTGGCGATGGTCGGTCCGAGAACACCGAACCGCACGGGGGAGGAGCCGCTCACCGCTCCGATCGACCCTCCCGATTCGCCGCCGCCGGCCAGGCGCCAGCCGGACGCAAGGCGCACGCAGGCCGTTCACCGCCGAACGGCCAGCGTAGTCGGCAACAGTCGGCCCTGGCGAAGGGTGCGGCACGCGGCCGCCCCAGTCATGAAGGAGAAGCCATGTCCACACTGGAATCACAACCTCTCGCTGGCGCGCCGCGGGTGCCGCGCTCGGCGCGGCACCCGGAGGCCGCCGTGCCGGCGTGGTCGGATGACGCCACGCTGCGCCGGGTCCTGCTCGGTGCCGGCGGCGTCCTGTTCGCGCTGGGGAACCTGCTGCACCCGCTCGAGCACAACGAGGCGGCCGAGCAGGCGGCCACCTGGTCCGCTGCACACCTGCTCTTCGGCATAGGCGGTGTGCTGGTCGCCGCGGGGCTGCCGCTTCTGGCGGGCCGCCTCGGGCCTGGCCGGCTGGCCCGGGCCGCCTACGCGCTGGTCTGGGTCGGGTTCGTGACGATGCCCGCGAACGCCTACATCGAGATGTTCGTCGCACCGAACATCGACCACCACACCATGCACGAGATCGAATCCGACATGACGCTCGTCGCCCTACCGCTCGCTTTCGCGTTCATCATCGGAGTTCCGCTGCTCGGGATCGTCGGGTGGCGGGTCGGCGGGCTGTCCAGACCGGTGGCCGCGGGTCTCGTCATCGCCGGCGTGACCCTTCTCCTCGGGCCGGGCCTGCCCGTGACGGAAGGCTACTGGATCATCCCGGCTACCGTCATCGCCGGCCTCGCGCTGGCGGCCACCGCCCTGCCGTGGAGCGACAACAACCGGCCGCGACGAGGCGGGAGCTGAACGGGTGGGCCCGTTCCACACCACTTCCGGCACCGCCCGGGGCGGACCGCGGACGGTCCTCCCGGGCAGACCGGCGCCCGTCCCGCTCGCCACCGCGGCGACGACCGGCGGCTCCTACGGGCTGCTCCGGATCCAGCTGCTGCCCGGCGACGAAGCGCCGTACCTCGTACACCATGGTGAGGATCGGTCGTTCGTCGTCCTCGACGGCCGGATGCGGGTCGACACCGCTTCACGCCGCCTCACCGCCGCCACCGGAGACCTCGTCTTCGTCCCCCGCGACCAGCCGCACCGGTGCCTCGCCCCGGACGGGCCGGCCGACGTGCTCATGCTGTTCACGCCGGGTGGGGCCGAAGGGCTCTACCTCGCGCTCTGGCCGCCGGGGCACGACGCCGACCTCATCGTGCGGCTATCGGCCGAGTACAACGTCGACGTGCTCGCCCTGTCTGCCGAGGCGCCGGACGAATCGAACCATCACGACGGTTGACGTGCCTCCACATGCGGTCCGCCAGCAGCTGGTCAGCGCCGGATTCGATGCTGGCCCGGGATGCCCGGGGGCACTGACCTGAAGCTGGTCGGCGGGCTGAGCACCGAGCAGATCGCCCGGGCCTTCCTGGTGCCGACGCCCACGATGGCGGCTCGGATCACCCGGGCCAAGAAGGCGCTGCGAGGGGTACGCGGCGACGGCGGGGTCGTCTACAGCCGGGGGTCGACGGGCTCCGACTCCAGCGCGAGCACCGCGAAGACGCACTCGTGGACCCGCCAGAGGGGTTCGCCGGCCGCTGCGCGTTCCAGCGCTTCCAGCCCGAGGGCGTACTCCCGGAACGCCAGCGAGCGCTTGCGTCCCAGACCGCGGGAACGCAGCCGCTCCAGGTTCGCGGGCTCGGTGTAGTCGGGGCCGTAGATGATGCGGAGATACTCCCGGCCACGCACCTTCACGCCGGCCTGGGCCAGGCCGCGTTTCCCCCGGACCAGCCCGGCCAGCGGTTTGACGACCATTCCCTCGCCGCCGGCGGCGGTCAGTGCCTCCCACCACTCGACCCCGGCAGCGACCGAGGCCGGGTCGCCCGCGTCCACCTGGATCCGTTCCGTGGTGACGATGAGGTCCGGATCGGCGGCCGCCAGTCGGTCGGCGACGCCGAGGTGCCAGAGATGGTCCCGTCCCACATGGGTCGTGCCGGCCGGCCACGAACCGCCCCAACCGGGGCCGCTCGCGGCGTCCTGCGGTGCCGGTCCCGTCGCCAGCAGCATGAACGGTGCGAACCGGACTCCGTCGAGGCCGTCCACCGGCCAGCAGTAGCGCTGGTAGGCGGCGGTGAACGCGTCGGCGTTCGCGGCCCGTCCGCGGGTGCGGTCCAGCAGGTCACCGACGTCGATCCCGCGAGCCGACGCCTGGGTGAGCGCGTCGACGGCGACTGGCAACGCGGCACGGGCGGCTGCCCCGGCGGCGGCGTACTGCCGGCGGATGAGGTCCTGGGCCTTCGCGCTCCACGGCATGATCTCCGCGTCGAACACCGCCCAGCCGGCTCCGGTCTCTGCCCAGAGTCCGCTGGCGGTCATCGCGGCCCGCAGCCGGGCGAGCAGTGCTTCGGTGCGATCGCGGTCGAAGAACGGCCGGCCGGTCCGGGTGAACACCGCGCCGGTGGTGCCGTCGGTGGCGCCGAACCGGGCCGCCGCGACTGCCTCGTCCCGGCAGACGACGGCGACTGCCCGGGAGCCCATGTGCTTCTGCTCGCACAGCAGGTCCTCGACGCCGTCCGCCCGGTAGGCCTCGAAGGCGTCCGCCGGATGTTCGAGCAGGCCGGGGAGCTTCGAGGTGGGTGGCGGGCTCATCGTCGGCGGCAGGTGGACGAGCCAGCGCGGGTCGAGGGCGAAGCGGCTCATCACCTCCAGGGCGGCGAGGGCGTTCTCCTCCCGCACCTGCACCCTGCCCCCGTGCCTCGTCTCGACGATCCGCCGGCCGAGTACGTCGGTCACGTCCAGGATCTCCAGGCCCGCGCCCGCCGTGCCCGTGCCCGTCGAGACTGTGCCCGCCGACCGCGCCGGCTCTGACGGTGACAGCAGCGGGAATGACGAGAGCAGCGCCTCGGCTGACGGCAGTGCCTCGGCTGACACCAGCGGTCCGGTTGTGGGAGGCGACCCGGCCGAGAGCGGCGACTCGGCCGGCGCCGGGTCCGTGGGGCCCGTCCCGTTCCCGCCGGTCGGGCGGATCGGCTCGAAGTAGACCTGCGCCGCCGGCACGGAGACCAGTTCCCGCTCGGGATACCGCAGTGCGGTCAGCCGTCCACCGAAGACGCAGCCGGTGTCGAGGCAGATCGTGTTGTTCACCCACTCGGGCTCGGGGACGGGCGTGTGACCGTAGGCCACCATCGCCCTGCCCCGGTAGTCCCGTGCCCAGGGGTAGCGGACCGGTAGTCCGTACTCGTCGGTCTCACCGGTGGTGTCGCCGTAGAGCGCGAACGACCGCACCCGGCCCGACGCCCGCCCGTGGTACGCCTCCTTCAGCCCGGCGTGCGCGACGACCAGGCGGCCCTCGTCGAACACCAGGTGTGAGACCAGCCCGTCGCAGAACCGGTCGACCTCGGCGCGGAAGTCGTCGCTTTCCTCTGCGAGCTGCCTGAGCGATTCCGCGAGGCCGTGGCCGATGGTCACCTTCCTTCCGCGCATCGCCCGGACGAGCTTGTTCTCGTGATTGCCCGGGACGGCGAACGCCTCGCCCGCGGAGACCATCCCCATCGCCAGTCGCAGGACGCCGGGCGTGTCCGGGCCGCGGTCCACCAGGTCACCGACGAAGACCGCGCGCCGACCGTCCGGGTGGCTCGCGCCTACCGCCCGTCCCGCGTCGTCGTGGCGCAGGGCGTAGCCGAGCCTGGTCAGGAGCTGCTCGAGTTCGGCGCGGCAGCCGTGGACGTCGCCGATCACGTCGAACGGCCCGGCGACGTCGCGCCGGTCGGTCAGCAGCCGGGTGTACTCGATCGTCGCGGCGGCGATCTCCGCCTCCGAGCGCAGGACGTGGACCCGCCGGAACCCCTCGCGGGCCAGGCCGCGCAGCGAGCGCCGCAGCTCGGCCTGCTGCCGGCGGACGACATGCGGGCCGAAGGCACGGTCGGGTCGCGTCGCGTTGCGCGCCAGGCAGACCGACTCCGGCACGTCGAGGACGATCGCGACCGGCAGCACGTCGTGCGACCTGGCCAGCTCGATCAGGGACGCGCGGGACGCGCGCTGGACGTTCGTCGCGTCGACGACCGTGAGCCGCCCGGCGGCGAGCCGCTTACCGACGATGTAGTGCAGGACGTCGAACGCGTCGGGGGTCGCGGCCTGGTCGTTCTCGTCGTCCGCGATGAGCCCCCGGCAGGCGTCGGACGACAGCACCTGCGTCGGACGGAAATGCGCCCTGGCGAAGGTCGACTTCCCGGACCCGGTGACGCCGACGAGGACGACAAGGCAGATCTCGGGAATGGTCAGCGGCGCCTGCGGAAAGTCGCCCCCCGGCAGAGGACGGCCGCCTGTCGGTGTGCTCATCGGCCTTCCCCCGTCCCTGCTGGGTGCTCTCCGACCGTCCGGTGCTCTCCGACCGCGCGGTGTTCTCCCGCCGGCAACCGTTCGAGTATCGCCAGTTGCGTGGGCTGACCGACCTCCGGATCGTCGACGCCGACTCCACCGAGCCTGGCCGTGTAGGGGTACCGGGCGACGAGGCCGCCGACCCAGGTGGCGAACTCGTCCCGCGTCCACTCGAAACGGTGGTCGCGGTGCCGCAGCGCACCGGACGGCAGGCCCTCGTACCGGACGTTGTACTCGATGTTCGGCGTAGTGACGATCACCAGGCGGGGCTGCGCGTGGCCCAGCACCACCTCGGCGAGCGCGGGCAGCCGGGGCGGGTCGACGTGCTCGACGACCTCGGAGAGCACGATCGCGTCCAGGCCGGTGAGGCGGCTGTCCCGGTAGGTCAGCGACGAGACGATCAGGCGTAGCCGGGCGCGGACCTGGTCGGGCATCCGCTCGATCCGCAGCCGCCGCGCGGCGAGTTCCAGTGCGCGGTGGGAGACGTCGACCGCGATGACCTCGGTGCAGGTCGGCTCGGCGAGCAGTCTCGCGACCAGCTTGCCGTCGCCGCACCCGACGTCGGCGACACGGTGCGCTTCCGAGGCGCGCAGCGACGCGAGGATCGCCCGCCGCCGCAACTCCGCCAACGCCGGCGGCCGCGTCTCGCCGACTTCGCCGCTCGTGCCCTCGGCGCCCGCCTCGCCCGCCTCGGCCACCTCGGCGACCTCGGCCACTTCCGCCTCGGCCACTTCTGCCTCGGCCACTTCTGCCTCGGCCACTTCCGCCTCGGCCACTTCTGCCTCAGCCACCTCTGTCTCGGCCACTTCTGCCTCGGTCGCGACCAGGCCGGGCTCGAAGCCGGTGCCGAGGCTGTCGGCCGCGAGGTCGTCGACGGCCGCGAGCTGGGTGAGCGCCGTGGTGGCCAGGGCCCGGCGGTGCGCGAGATAGCGCCTGGCGATCAGTTGCCGCTCCGGATGCCCCGGCAGCCAGCTGGCCCCCTCGCGAAGGAGTTTGTCGATCTCGTCCCGTCCGACGTAGTAGTGCTTCGCGTCGTCGAGGACCGGCAGCAGGATGTAAATTTGGGTGAGCGCGTCGGCGAGCCGGAGAGTCCCGGTGAGGGTGACGTCGTGGTGCGGTGCGTCGCCCCACTCCGGGAACCGCGGGTCCAGCGGGAGCGGGACAGCCGCGACCTGCCACCCCAGCGGTTCGAACAGCCGCCTGGCGAGATCGGCGCCGCCGGCCCGGCAGGGCAGCGACGGCAGCCTGATCTCCAGTGGCAGCGCGGTCGCGGCCAGCTCCGGCCGGGCCTTGCATCGTCCCGCCATCGCCGTCGAGAACACCGCCGCCATCGCGACCGCGAGCAGACTGGATGCCGCGTACGTCCGGTCGTCGACGTACTGGGCCGCATCCGCCCCGCCCCCACCGCCGCGCCTGCCCGCGGTACCTGCCTGCCTGTTACGGACCAGCCCGACGGGGTCGATCTCCAGCAACAGCGCCGCGGTGCAACGCTCTTCGGTCGCCTCCGGGTAGAAGACGTGCGCGCTGCCGGCGGCGGTATCGAACCGCTGCGCCTTGTCCGGATGCTTGTGGAGCAGGAACCCCAGATCGGTGGCGGGACGGTGGGTCGTCGACACGGCAAGGAGCACCTCGCGATTCTTCCGGACCCGAACACCACCCGTCGCCCCGATTTCGCCGGACACGTCTTGGCCAGTTCGACCTGCGACGGCGGCGCCGGGCGCGACGACTGAAGCCGCCCCACGCCAGGCGGGTCCGACCTCACGACTGCACCTGCTTTGACAGGGCGAGGGGCCCGGCGCCGATGAGTTGCCCGGCGACCCAGCCGATCGGAGCGGCCAGCGTCGAGCAGGTGACCAGGCCGCTCGACCCGATCGTCCGACACGACCGGACCCATCCCGGGGTTTATCCAGGGGTGCTTCGTCGCAGCCGTGGAATTCTGTCGAAGTACACGGCGAGCTTCGCGGCTTGGTCGAAGAACTCCATCACTTTCGAGGAGTCCTCGTCGAGGTGGGCGAGCGTCTCCGCGCCGAGGTAGAACGCGACGGCCGCATTGGCGAGTACGGGCATGCGCACCAGGTTGGCGAACGGCTTGCCGCTCAGCAGCGTGGTGAGCACCTCGGCGGCCAGCACCTCCCAACGCCGAGTCTCCAGCGTCAGCTGGGTGGCCAGCCGCGACCCCGGCCGCGCCCCGGCATACAGCTCCTGGACGGCGGAGATGTGCCCGACCTCGGTGTCTTCGAGGTAGAGCCGGCGAAGTATCTCCACCGCGCGCCCGGCCCGGTCCACACCGGACAGCTCGTCCCGGTACCGCTGGGTGCGCGCCTCACAGGTGTGGGTAAGGGCTGCGACCAGGACGTCGTCCAGATCGGCGAAGTGGTAGTAGAGAACGCCGGGGGCGAATCCGCCGGCCTGAGCGATCGCCCGTGCGGTGGTGCCGGCATAACCGTGCCGCACGAGGCAGGCCAGGGTGGCGTCGAGGATCCGGCCGCGGGTGTCAGACAACGCGTATCGGCCGAACGCCGTTAGCGGCGAGGTAGCCGTCGAGTCGACGGGCGAGCGCCGCGAGATGGTGGCTGGGCACCTGTGGGTACAGATGGTGTTCGAGGTGGTAGGTGAGCTCGAGGAACACAGCGGGGATGATCCTCCCGCGCAGGGTCCGGGTCTGTGTCAGGGGTGTGTCGCCGTAGTCGTGGTGCGGCAGGTACACCGTCAGAAGCGGGTACACCCAGCTCCCGACGATCGCCATCAACGCATATACCAACACGGCCGAGGTGTACGGCCACACCAGGGTGCCCCCCGCGAGCGCCACCACGGGCGCGGCGGCCTCGGCGAGCAGCCAGCCGCGGTCGTGTCCCCGCAGGTAGGACCACCACCACAGCCGTGGCAGGAACACCGGGCCGTAGCCCACGGCGCCGAGCAGCGACAGCTCGGCGGGATGTCCCTCCGGATCATCGGGGTGCGGGAAGAGCTGGTGGTGGCGGGTGTGCGTGGCGCGGTAGGCGTGCCCGCTCTCAAGGAGGACGAGCCCCATGGCGAACAGTGCTCGATCGGTGGCCGGTCCGGACAGGCCGAGCGTGCCGTGCACCACGTCGTGGGTGACCGTGACGACCGCGACGAAAATTCCGAAGACGATCACCGGTGTGAGCCACCACCAGCCTGCCCACGCCGCCGCCGCGAAACACAGCACGCCGACGAACGGGCGGGCGAGCGCGATCCACCGCTGCCGGCGGGTGGTGACGAGCAGATCGGCACCCAGGTCGGCCAGTGCGGGCGGACCGGGCTGACCGGGAGGATCGGGCGGACCGGGAGGACGGGACGGGCTGAGCGGGCCGGGCGGATGGGGCGGGTCCAGGGAGGTCATCGGTTGAATCCCCCCTCGCGCAGCATTCCCTCCGCGACGATGCGACTGCCCAGCACGCAGGCCACCGTGCCCAGACCCGGCCAGGTCGAGTCTCCGACCAACCAGAGCCCGGGGCCGCCGAGGTCGTGCGGAACGGCGTGCTGATTGGTGTTGCGAAGGTGCTGACGGACGCCCCCGACGGCGCCGGCCGGGCGGAAGCCGAACCGTTCGTAGCTGCGCGGCGTGCCCGTCGCCGCGAACACCGCTCGCTCTCCCAACGACGGGTAGGCGCGGCGGGCACACCCGACGAGCAGCTCGCCGATCCATTTCTTGCGCTGCTCGTATTCGATGTCGTCGAGTCCCACCCATTCGGACAGCTCGGTGTGGGTGGAGATCATGACGGCGCGGTGCCCCGGCGGCGCGCTGAGGGTGTCCCCGGGTTCGGAGACGGAAACGAACATGTTGTTTCCCTCGCCCAGCGGGCGATCGTACGACTGCAGGAACTGATGGTGCGTGAAATTCTGCCCACGCACCTCGTCCTCGGGTACTCCGAGGAATACGACGCACGCGCCACCGAGCGCCTGCGCGTCGCGTTCCAGATATGCCCGCAGCCGGTCGGCCACCGGGAGCCCGGCGCAGATCGCGGCAGTGGTGGCGGCGGGTACCGCGGCCACGATCCGGCGGGCACCGATCGCGCCTCGGCGAGTCGACACCCGGTAGGCGCCCGGCTCGCCGTCAATCCGCGAGACCGCACACCCGGTGCGCAGCCGGCCTCCCAACCCCCGGTAGTGCGTGACGAGCGCCCGCCAGAAGCCGTGCATCCCCCCGGCGTGTCGGCTCAGGCCGGCGCCCCGGATCGTCACGCCGAGCGCCGCGTTGATCAGCGGCGCATCGTCGACGGTCGCGTGCACTGTGTCCTCGACGAGCATCGCCAGTAGTCCGACGAGAGCCGGGTCGTCGCGCAACTCGTAGCGGCGCAGTGCGTCCCCGAGCGTCCAGTTCAGATAGCGGGCGAGTGGGACGCCGGCCGGACCGAGCGCCCGCAGGTCGTGCAGCGCGTCCGCCGGCCGGCGTACCGGGAGGCGCACCCCTGACCGGCTCGCCCGCCAGAACGTCTGCGCCAACCGGTCGAGCAGGGACCACAGTCGCCGATGCCGGCCGGTGTCGCCGAGCATGCGCCGACGCTCGGCGTGCCACAGCGCCGGATCGCGGTGCAGCACGACCTCGCGATCGGGCAGGTGGGCCACGTAACCCGGTAGCTCGCAGGCGTCCAACGGGTTCATTCCGACGCTCTGCAGCAACTCGAAGCCGACGCCGCCCGGCGCGAAGTCGACGAGCGTGGTGGCGCCCACGTCGAAGGAGAATCCGCGCTTTCGGAAGTAGCCCGCGCAGCCGCCGGCATGGCCGTGCGCCTCGAGTACCACCGTCGACAGACCGGCGGTCTGCAGCCGAAGCGCCGTCGCCATGCCGGCCGGACCACCACCGATCACCGCCACGTCGAATGACTCGGTTACTGTCGGCACGTCCTGAACATCTGTTCTGAACATTTGTTCAGAATGCGGCGAAGGGTCAGGTGAGTCAATGCATTCGGTCGTATTGATCAAGAAATCGCGGGAGACCCGCGCCTCGCGCGCGGACCGAGTCGACCTCAGGCGTCCCGCCTCGGCGGCGGTACCACCGTTCGACCCGGCGGATCCGCGATCAGGCCCGAATCGACGGGGTGGAGCGCACTTGACCGACACCGTGACTACGCAATACGGATGTACCCGTCACGGTCGGGTCGGAGGCGAACGGGGATCGCGGGTCGTCGGGGCGCCGCATCCCTAGTCGCTGGTTGGTCAGGTTGGGGCGACTAGTGGGTGGGAGTGGCCCACGTGGTCAAGCAGGGCTGTCAGTTCCGGTGGGGGTGGGGCGGTCGACCAGCGGTGCCAGTACAGCTGCAGACGCGCCCAGGGGCTCAGCCAGCCGCGGACCTGTCGCAGTGTGTCCTGCCAGACGATGCGGCGCCGTGGATTTTTCCCTCGCCGCCCCGCGGTCCTCGCGGGGTGTTTCCTGGGCGTGGTCGGAGGGTGGCGCGCTCAGCAGGCTGAAGGTGAACGCCAGCATGACCAGCTGCCAGTGGCGCACGATGGCCTGTTCGGAACGGACCTGGAAGTCCGCCCAGCCCAGCTCGTGCTTGGCCGGCTTGTAGTAGTGCTCGATCCAGTCCCGTAGTCGGTGGATCCGGTAGACCTCGGCCGCGTCCGCCTCGGCGGTCGAGAGGTTGGTGGCCATGAACCAGGTCGAGTCGGCGGTGAGGACCCTCGGGTCGGCGGTGGCGGCGATCAGGCGGGTGCCCCGGGCGGGTCCATAGCAGGGGCCCAGCTCCAGTTCGGCGACGTGGCGCACCAGCGGTCGGTTGTGGCTGTCGGTCAGCACCAGGCGCCGCCAGTCCGCCCGTGGCAGGCGGGTGGCGGCCTCGGCGGGGGTGAACGCCGGCGGGTGGGCGGGATCGGCGACGACCTGCCAGGTGCCGTGGCGGGGGCGCAGGGCCAGTACGTAGCGGATTCTGGCCGCCTGCAGGCGCCCCTCGAGCTTGGGGTTCTCGCCGTGGACGCAGTCGGCGACCACCGCCCGGAAAGGCACTCCGGCGCCGCGGGCTTCCTCGATCAGGTCCCAGGCCAGCTCCGGTTTGGTGGCGAACGCCGGGTCGGCCTTGCCGGCGGGTAGGCGGGAGGCGGGCCGGTAGGGCCGCACCCCCAGCGGCACGTGGCGGCTGCCGTCAGCCCAGTGACTGGTGACGGCCACAACGCCGTTGGCGGTGCGGCCGAGCTTGCCGATGTACTGCTGGGCGGCCAGCACGATGCCATGGCCGCGCTTGCGGTCCCCGGTCTCGTCGATGATGAGCACCCCGTTGCCATGCGGCCCCAACCCCGGGTGCCGACGCCACAGGTCCACCCGCCGCGCGCCCAGGGCGTCGGGATCCCAGGGCGCGTCGTGCAGGAAGTGGTGCAACCGCTGCCGGTCCGCGCCGGGGACCAGAGCGGCAAGCTCCGTCAGCGTCTTGTTCCGTTCCCGGGGCAGCAGCAGGCCGATCAGATACTGCCGCAGCGCGGTGCGCTCGGCCACACGACAGAACAGGTCATCGAAGTCGCCGCAGAACCGGTCGATCGCCTCCGCCGTCGGCGCGGTCGGCTTGCGAGGAGTAGCCATCGGGCACCTCCCACCGGAACAGCCCCAGCCAGACACCACCAACCGTACGTCCGCCTTCCCTAACCTGACCAACCAGCGACTAAGGAGTAGCCGTGGGTGAGGACGTCCCGCGCCCGGACAACCGGATCGGACGTCAAACCGGGCCCGCTGCCCGGGTTTGTAGCAGACCATCCCGACCACACTCACCCGCCCGGACCCACCCCGCCCCGGCACCCGCACCACCGGGGTCACTCCGCGGCGCGCCCACGTCCGTCCTCGTG